>WJKA01000200.1 GCA_014729375.1 Chitinivibrionales bacterium | reverse complement strand
TGGTATCACCCGGTGAAAAATCGTGCCGTCATAAAAGCCGGATTTAACATACGAGATAACGTTCTTTACTGTTTCGGGCGCATCGCCGGGATACAGTTCGACAGTGAAAGCACCTTTGCTCGTTTCTATTCTTACCTGCGGTTTTGAAGTATCAGCACAATATGCCATTACAGCTCCAATCGCACAAAAACAGAGTGATTTTTTAAATAGAGACACTGAAACCTCCTTGAAATAGTACAGTGAACTTATTCCCACTTAAACGGCGATTCATAATCACCATCAAGCTCATCGGGCGATTCCCTCGCCTTTTTAAATTTTTCTTCCCACTCGGCCTTTCGTCGCGATTCCTCGTCTCTGGCCTTTTTCAGCTTGTCTTCCCAGTCTTTCCCTTTGCGGCTTGTTTTCAGGAATTCGTTAAAATCAGCTTTTTTATGCCCCTCGGATTTATGGTCAACCACTTTACCGCTTGCAGGATCAATCCATAAAAGGCTTTTGCATTCAGGACATTTTATTTGAAGCAGTGCCACCGGTACCTCCCGACTCCGTAACAGTTGTATCTGCTACAGGAAAATAAATTACACGAAGTGCAGAGGCGGGAGCAAATATTGAAAGAAACCCGGAACCTGTTGTGCTCATGCGGCAAAGGGAAAAAATGAAATTTCTGAACCGGCTCTCACAATTGCCCCCGGAACCATTGAATCTATACCGGGAATGTAGTATTTATAAGTTCCTTTATATAAACTTTTATTGCAGTGCAAACTGCTCCGGAAAAGGGGAATAGTGACTCCGCATCAGAATAATGATTTTCAATTTGACGGGTATCGTGAGCTGATTTGCGAGCCTCTTCAGAACAGCGATATTATTTCTTTTAAAAGAATACAAAAAGTCATTTCCGATTCGCCTCAGCAACTGCAGACGCCGTTTTCGCTTCTTTTACAGCGAATTTGCGGCAAGAGCATGCCCGAAGACATCGCTCGTCGAAAATGGCGCCAGATACTCAATCATAAAAATGATATGGAGAACAAGCTGCAAAGAAATGTGGGAATCCAGACTGCTGCGGTTGATTTTTTTGATATTGCAGTCCGCTCTCAGGCAGCTCAATTGTTTTCAGTGTCAAATGGGCACGCGGAAAAAGATGATCTTGTCGAGCAGATATCCGCACCGGGATTTTATCTCGAAAAACTGAAAGAAGAGCTTCGAAGATCAAGGCGGTACAAACATGCACTTTCGGCAATTCTTATCAATGTCGATCATTTCAAGGAGATTGTTCCCGATGCCAGCAACAGGGTTTTGACCGGCCTGGTCAAAATAATCAAAAAAGCAATTCGAACGGTTGATATACTCGCCCGCTACTCCGAGGATAAGTTTGTCGTGATTCTGCCGAATACGAATAAGCGTGAAGCGCTCGAACTTGCAGAACGTCTGTGTAAGGATATTCAGGGAAGGACGGAGCGGATGGCTGGTATCGACGGAGGCATCAGTGTGACATCGTCGGTAGGCCAGTGCGAATTAGAGGACAGCTCGGTTGATTTTATGCGACGGCTCGATAATGCACTTGCTCGCGGCAGGTCCGGAGCCTGCAACGGGGTATATGCGCTGTAAATAATTGCTTTAAACTTTCTTTTGGTATTTCGAGTTAATTATATTTATCTACGGCAGACCGAACGACATAAGGGGTTGTGCATTAATGGATATAGGCGGAAGAGAGCTTAACGGTTATCATATTATCGATGTGGTCGGCAAGATTGACCGCTTAAAAGATTCAATTGTTCTGAAATCGTATATCAATACGCTGCTGGAAAAGAACGTATCTCACATAGCTTTAAGTCTCGGGCAGGTGACATATCTTGACAGCGGAGCATTAAACGTGTTGATATACTGCCACAATGCACTGAAGAAAAAAGGAAAGAATTTCGTGCTTATCGAACCCAACGAATATGTGCGTGACGTACTTGAGGTTGTCGGGCTGGATAAGCTTGTAAAGATTTATTCAAAAGAAGAGGAGTTCGAAAATGATACGAAGAGCTCTTAGCCTGGGTTTCGCCATTCTGATCATGGTAATCGGCTGCACCACCAAGCAACTTGTCAAACCCGACATGGAACGGATTGATGCGTATATCAAAGCCAATCCCGACCTCCCGGAGCTCGATAAATCCTGTATCTATGACGGTCGGTTTGAGGTTGGATTAAGAAAAGAAACGGTCAAATTTCTTCTGGGCGAACCCAAAAAGATCGAAATTGTCCACCAGCCCTGGGCCACGCAGGAAAACTGGGTCTATAAAAAGGGCGGAAAAAAGACGTTTATTATCGAAGACGATCATGTCGTGGGGATATTACAGGACTGATATTCTCTCCATTACAGCAGCATTCCCTTCTGCAAGCACGTACGTATTGTATTACCCGTAAGCGGAAATTATTCGTCGACGCGAAGTCCTGAGCCTGCCAGTGCATAATCATAGATTGTCTGGTGACGGGTAACCTGGAAGCCGACAATCGCGGCAAGCCCCCCGGGAAAGCTGTATTGAAGCCCGAATACTTCGGTGGCCAGCACCGCCGCAGAAATAGGGACATTCATACTGCTGGCCAGCATCCCTGAAAAGCCGGCGGCTACAAAGGCAAAATAGGTCGGTGTGCTCAGTGGAATCTGCAGGAAGCTTGCGGCAGATGCGCCGAGGAGCATGCCGGTTATTGCAGCAGGCCCGGTAAATCCCGCACTCATACCGCAGCCGACCGTTATGCAATTGCCCGCAGCCTTGAATATCAGCATTATCAGCAGAATTAATCCGGCTGATTTCAGAGGAATAAGCCGGCCGGCAAGGATTTCCATATTTCCCGAAAAAATGGCGTCAATGAACTCATTGCTCGTCCCAAGCAGGGCGGGATTGATTGCCCAGGCAGCAAAGGAGGCAACAAGCGAGCCCAGAACAAGCTTCAAAACGATATTTCCTTTCTCCCGCTTAATGACTTTTGAAATAAATGCATAAAGTGATGGATATATTCCACCCACGAGACCTGCAACTACCGTCAGGCAGAGAAGCCAGCCGACCATGGTAAAATCCATGAATGAATCGGCTGCTTTGATGTGATAAAACGTCCCCCAACCCACTGCCTTGCAGAAAAAGGTTGCACTTGCACTCGAAAGAATGGCTGGAAAAAGGTCCTTGTATCCCATTTTTGCCTTTTGAATTATTTCCACGGCAAAGATCCCGCCGCCGATTGAGGAATGAAATACCGCGCCGACAGTTGCCGCCAGTCCGCAGATGGATGCGGTTCGCAAATCCTCTTTTGTAAATGCTATTCCCGCCTTTTCGAGCTGTTTTGCAATAAATGACATGAGCCCGGCAGAGGTCCTTCCAAGCGGCCCTACAACCCCCCCGTTTCCAAAGGTCGAAAGAGTTGCAAGCGCGGCCCAGTACTTGAAAAAGGTTACGGAAATGCCGAGGTCTCCATGATTGACCCGAAGACCCCTGATATAGCCGGGTATTCCTTCACCAGCAGCATCAGGCTGTATTTTGTATATGGCCAGTCCGGCAATCAGCGCACCGGCAACGGTCCAGACCGGAAGAGGAACAGAATACTGCATGAGCAAAAAGGAAATTTTTTCACTGAGATATATGAATGAACGGAGAATGCAGGAGCCGGCAATGCCTGAAAAGACGGCAAGAAAAAACCATTTAATTAAAAAAAGGTAGGATAATCTGACCTGCTTGTCGAATAGGAAGAACGCCTGCTTTTTTTCAGATGTCATGTATTATTCCTGCACGGGTCTTGATTTATTATAGTATCATCGCATAAAAAAAACCACTGTGACAGTAGATAACCCGCATCGCAGGGCATGCAGAACCATGCATAAGGCGAATCTGGGCATTTTGCTGAGTAAATATTTTTTTTTGGCCACACGGGATTATGCAAATCATATTTTATACACCGAAGCAGTAGACAACCGCTTCGTCAGATGTGCATAATTATATCTTCTGCGTTTTTTCACCGTACGGGGTGAGAAAGAGCACTATGACATTTCCATGGAATGGATAAGCCGGAGGGTTCACTGAGCATGAACAGAATTCCGCGCAAGGGCCGGCATTTACTATCACGGGTCATCATGACAATTGCGACTTTTATCCTGATCATTATTCTGGGATTTGTCGATTATCTTACAGGATATGAGTTTGATTTTTCACTGTTTTACCTTGTGCCGGTCCTGATGATTGCATGGTTTATCGGACGGTGGCAGGGTCTTGTTGTTTCAGCATTCAGTGCAATAGTCTGGCTTGTTGCCGATTCCGCGTCCGGACACTCATATAGCGGGATTGGATTTTCGTTCTGGAATTTTGTAACGCGACTTGTGTTTTTTTCCCTGGCCTCCCTTCTGTTGTCTGCACTTCGCAATTCATTGGAGAAGGAAGATGATCTTTCGCGGAGCGATGCACTGACCGGAATAACGAATGGTATCGGATTTTCCGAGCAGGCAGCGGATGAAATTAATCGGGCCCGGAGATTCAGGTCGCCGCTTACTATTGCGTATATGGCAATAAGCAATCTCAAATCTGTCAATGAATCCATGGGGCACAGTACGGGAAATGCTGTTTTGCGTCGGGTTGCCCAGACGATCTCCAGGAACATGCGGTCGGTTGATACGGTGTCCCGCATCGGCGGAGATGAATTCGCAATTCTTCTTCCCCAGACAGGCCCGGAACAGGCCCGGTCCGCCATTGCAAAATTACATAAGAACTGCATGAATGCAATAGAGCAGGAAAAATGGCCGGTAACATTTTCGATCGGTGTGGTAACCTTTTTTTCTGCCCCGACAACGATTGATGAGATGATCCGGATGGCCGATGGACTCATGTATACGGCCAAGGAAGAAGGGGCCAATGTTATCAAGTATCGGGTATCTGATTGAACCGCTGTTGCGGCGCAGTTTTTTTCCAGTCATTAGTGAAAAAAATATTGATGTTTTCCGTACCAGGTGAGCCGGCAGGAGCGGTCATAGCAGACTGAATGCTCATACAGGGGAAGCGAATGCCTGCATATAAAATCGGTATTGATGTTGGTGGGACAAAGATCGAAGGAATCATTCTTGACCAAAGCGACAGGACGCTTTTCCGGCGGCGTATGCCAACGGAACAGGAACGGGGGTACGATCATATTCTCACCAGCATACATTCGCTGTATACCATGATGCTTTCTCGCATTGCGGGTGCTGATCACACGGTGGGAATCGGCACTCCCGGCGCTATTTCGCGGAAAACAGGATTACTGAAAAATTCCAACACGGAATGTTTCAACGGCAAGCCTGTCAGAGAAGACCTTGCGGGGCTTTTCGGGAGGAACATTGCAGTGGAGAATGATGCGAATTGCTTTGCACTGGCAGAGACAATGATGGGAGCGGTGATAGGAAATGAACTTGTTTTCGGAATTATCATGGGAACGGGGTGCGGCGGAGGAATTGTGCATCATGGCACGTGTATCTCCGGGTTGCAGGCTATTGCCGGAGAATGGGGGCATATGACTATTGATCCGAACGGTCCCGCGTGCTGGTGTGGATTGCGTGGCTGTGTTGAAACGGTAATCAGCGGCGGGGGGCTGCAAAAGCTGTATCACAGCCGGTATGGAGAACGGCTGGAATTGCCGGCAATAATTGAGAAGTACCGCGCTGGAGAGCCGGATGCATCATCATTCATGAGCGAATTTTTCACAAATTTCGGCAGGGCGACTGCGAATGTGATAAACATTCTGGATCCCGACATTATTGTGCTCGGCGGCGGAGTTTCCAATTGTGACGAGCTTTACAGCACGGGCGCAGAACAGGTCCGTCGATTCGTATTCACCGACAGTTTCGATACCCCGATTGTTAAAAATCAGCTTGGAGATTCAGCAGGCGTAATCGGCGCTGCTTTTGTCGGCGCGCAGGAATGCTGAATTATTGCAGGCGAAAGCCGGACCGTTGATATCCTTCTTCTGCTCGCCAAGTATTACGAAGACCGCGGTTGCGGTCATACCTGAGAAACCCGGTGGAGTTGTTGTGGTGCCGAATTGATCCGGCTCGTATCCGGCAGGCGACATACCGTATACAACCTTGATTGCCGGGTAGAAATAGTCACCGTGCTCCATATCCTCCAATCCCGCCACCTCCAGTCCTTCCTGACAGCCGCCTGTGTGTCAGCATGGGGGCTTGCGTTTGATATAAGCCGTTAATTTCGTCCCCCCAGCTTTCCGAGTTCATCAGCATCTGCAAGATCTTTTAATCTTTCTGAAGCCTTTTTACTTTGCAGCAAATCTTTTCTGGAGATTATGTTTAATATCGTCCCTTCAAAATCCACTTTTTCAATTCGTTTGAAAATTTCGGCATTTGAAACGCCTTTCAGGGTCGTTAAAAAGTCTATTCTGTTTGGTTCAACCCCGATATGAATAGCAGTTCCTTCTTTTGTAAAATATTCTGCTGGTATACCCGCATTACCGAAACCAAATTCAGTTAAAGCTTCCATTATTCTCGTAGCATTTTCTTGGGATGGAAAAAGTAAAAAATCGATATCGTGTGTTGATTTGACATACCCATAATAGATAACAGCATATCCTCCTACCAACGCATATTGAACATTGTGTTTTTCGAAAAGATCAATTATGTCCTTCATGTCTTTTGTAAAAATCATATTACCATGTTACCTTTTCGAAAGAAACTACGGGCTCCATTTTACTACTCGTCCATTTTTCGCCCCAGAACCGTTCCTGCAAGACAGAAAACTCATGAATTCTTTCTTCCGGAGACTGGTCGCTTCTGCGCTGGTATTCTGCTTTTGCTTCTTCTTCATAAGATCTGAATATTTGGATTTTCATTCCTCTATCTTTCATGCTATTCCTTTTTTAAAAATTATCCTTTTGGGTTTCGGGATTTATGGCTTACAATGTATGTTCGCCCTATACTGAAGTTACCACCAGTTCCGCGGCAATTTGGAGCGGCGCTTTTTACCGCCCAGCATGGGGCTGGTGTAAGCTTGTACCACCCCCAGCATTCAAATAGACACTTTACCGTACCGGTTGCCATGGACGGCAACCGAAAGAGGTTCAGTAAGAAATTATATAAATCTATCAATCGGTACCTTAAAGATATTTGCTAATTTACGAGCAATATCTTTGCTGATTCCTCGTCTTCCTTTTTCCATTGCGGAAACATTTTGACGAGGAACTTTCCCGAGTTTATTACCTAAATCTTCCTGCGTTAATCCTGCATTTTCCCGGTACATTTTAATAGTATCACCCGCTGAAGTTTCGTTTTCTGTTTTCTTGTGCCATGCAGTAGAAAAAAGATCGACATATTCTTCCTCTTTTTCATATTCTTCTTTAATAATGAGATTTTTACCATATTCCTTTTTCATTCTGCTGATCATCCAGAATGGAATATTTCCTTCGACTTTTAATGTCGGTTTTTTAGTACGGGGCTTTTTCACGACTGCCACCATAATACACCTCTATGAATATTGATCCTTTTTCGTTTCTCCAACATGCAGCCCAGCTGTATCCAAGGTGACAATGAAATGTGTCTCCTTCACGTTTACTGTAATTCGGCCTGTGGGGAAGTACCGGTCCCATATCCATCAAATCTTTGGTCAATAGATTGAATTTTTCTGAACTTCTTTAGGTAGTTTCGTTAATTTCCGTTCAATCTTTCGTTTTAAACAGGACTTGAAATTTCTCTTTTTGCATAATTATAAAGTAATCTATTGAAGATTACAAGTCAAAATTTGATGAAATCTATTATCTGCGATGAAGTAATGAGCATGAGCAATCGCAGAATGTTCCGGGGTGAAAGTGGAGAGCGCGCATCGAAAGACTGGTCGAGGAACCTGGGAGCCCCACATCGGCATGGATTCCGTCCTGAATGTTCTGCGCATGATGCGCTGGATGAGATAAAATGGAATCTCAAGGAAGGTCGGACATCGATCTATGATGCAGACCTGAAGAGCTATTTCGATACGATTCCGCATGTTAAACTGATGGCATGCATTCGCAGACGAATAGTAGATCGATCTGTGCTGAGACTGATACGTATATGGCTTGAATCCCCGATAGAAGATCGTAACGAATCGGGTAGAAAGCACGTAGATCGTCCGGATAAGGGAACGCCACAGGGAGGAGTAATCTCCCCTCTGTTGGCGAATCTGTACCTGCACTGTTTCGATAAAGTTTTCAACGGCATGTGTGGGCCACGGATGTGGGCAAATGTACGCATTGTCCGATATGCGGATGACTTTGTCATCATGGCACGATATGTTGGGCGTCGAATAACTGACTTCACGGAATCGACGCTCGAAAGGCGATTTGGGCTTCGGTGAAGTTTAAGGGTGAGCCGTATGCGGGAAATCCGCACGTACGATTCGATGAGGGGTGCGGCATAACATCCGCACCAACTCTACTGGAGTGGAGAGTGGCTGTTCAGAAAATACAATGCCGTAATAAAACGTCCGATTGTTCTATTCATTCCTGTTATCATTTAAATTATTTTATTTATTTGCTTATTTTCTGTAATTTCTAAGTGGTGATTACTACGCTGATAATTATTTATTATTAAGACACAGCAAAAGCGGCTTGTCAAAGATGACTGGTCACTCAATTCTGCACCCTGAACCAGAGAGGTGAGGAGGTGGAATGGTGAGGCCTCTTCGTGCAGGACGTGGTAATGATATCCACAAATGTTTGTTATATGAAGAATCTGGAGGTAATGATGGGCAAATATTCTGCATTTTTTTCCGGGATAATTTGTATTGCGTATAGCTCGGCACTTGCAGTAAGTGGTATTGGTGTGGCGGATCTGAAAAATCCCCGCATAATCCGTGCAATTCGTATTGAATCCAATGCAGTAGCCGACAGTTTTAAAATTGCAGATGGTCGCCGACCGGCGATCAATACGCATGGCACCCATGTGGCATTCTGGACAGATCATAACGGCAAGGATGCCATTGCTGTTGTCAGGTCTGATGTACCGTTGAGTTCGCCGGATCATACAATAAAATATATGGTTGAGTGGAGCAATGGAGCGGATGGTGATATTGAATGGCTGCAGGGGGACTGGATCTGGTATTCGATCGGCCGCGGGGGCAAGGGCAATGTCGAGTTCTGGCGGGTCAATGCGCAGACATGTGAAAATGTCAGGGTTGCCATGTTCAGATATGGCCGCCGGGTCATGCGAATTCCCGCACCGGGCGGATACATGACCGGCATGATGGCTGACGGTGAGAGAGATTGTCGGTATCTGTATGTAATGCCGCCGAGTCTTGATGACGATCTCGCCGATACGATCGAGATGGATTTTTCTTCTTTTTCCGACGGCGGGGTCAATATCGGCGGCGGGTGAGGCGCGGCAATATCACCGTCGGGTACGGTGACTGCTGATATCCAGGGATCGGGACACCAGACATTGAGTTTCAGTCAGACCGATTACAGCACTCGTCAACGGAGCGGCATTCTCAGTGCAGACAACGGTGAGCGAAACCTCTGGTCGCTTGATGATTATTTTCAGTATGAGGAGTGCTGGGGGGACCCTCCACAGTGTCGCGTCGAGCATGTCGGCGGAGGAATGTGGACCGAAAACAACTGGTCGTGCAATTCCGAGTACTGGACCGCGACTATTCACGGATGGTCGCCGAGTGGGCGGGAAATGAGCAATGGAAGCAATCTTATAATTATCAACTGGGATGCTCAGCAATCGCTCAATGTCACCAGAATACCGCATGCTAATAAAACAAACCTCAATGCCGATAATATCGACAGCACAATCGATGCGGGTGATGAAGTGCTGCATGCGGATTTCTGGGTTTCAGCGCCGGAATCAGATATTTACCCCGATCTTCGTAATGATGTTACCAATCGGGACAGCTATGCCATTTCATGTCTTGATGATAATGAAAGCTGTCAGAGTCCGTCACAGGAAACAAATCTGGATGTAACATCGAAAGCGCACATGTTTCCTCCCGGAGAATATTTTGACGGACGGGAACATTCCGTAGTATACTTTGTCGATTCGATACAGGTTTTTATCGCAACGAAAACCTGGAGTAAATACGGCGATGTTTCAGAGGAAGAAGGGACGACGATACGCTATACGCTCGATGGTTCCTGGCCGTCGGAAAATTCGACACTGTGCCCGGACACGGTAACTCTGACAGAGACGGCAACCCTTTCTGCTCTGGCATTCAAGGACGGTCAGGCGCCGAGCTGGTGGCCGACGACCGTTTCCTTTGTGAAGGTCGATCCGGCACCCGGCCTTGTGTATGAATATTTCTGGAATTTTACTTCTGAGGTGATCCCGCACTATCCTCTTTACGGATCGGGCATGGGCGGGGGTGAATGCGGCGGGTATTGTCGCGACAAAGGCATCATCGAAACAATCACCATAGAAAACGCGACGGACCCCGACCGGTACGGCTACCGGTTCTGGGGCTATATCGATATACAGCAGGAGGGCGACTATACGTTTTACATGACCGCTGATGACGCCGCGAAGCTGTTTATTGACGGCCGCATTATTATCGATAAAGACGGCCCGCTTGCCGGCACGCCCTCCGAAGGCTCGGGGACAATAAACCTGTCCGAAGGCATGCATCCGCTGGTAATTACCTATCATCAGAGTATCGATGATGCGGTGCTTGATGTGCAGTGGTCGGGGCCGGGGATCAATAAGCAGCCGATCCCGTCAAGCGCGCTCTTTCATGCCGATGCGCCGATCGACAGTGTGCTTCCGCCGCATTACGAGCATTACGACTCGCTTGATGGAACATCGATTGTAGCGGCAAACTTCAGTGATGGCCACATGTTAATACGGAATGTCAAAGTCACGACCGATCAAAAAGGAGTTGTTTCGCTGATCCTGCCCGATACCCGCGCCTGGACGGTTGAATTGTGTACCCTTGATGGACGCGTTATCGCATCGAAAAAAGTGCAGGGAACAAAAGCCGTCGCCTTGCGGAAACCGGTGTCATCGGGAATACTGGTTCTCCGAATCATGCACTCGAGCAGTAATTGTGCCGTGCGGCTGGTGAATATGTAAGCTGCAGTTAAAGTATGCAACGTGGTCCTTTACAATTTACCGACTGTAGATTCCATCGAGATCATGGATCCGAACCCCCCTCGATCCCGGAGCAGGAGCGGGGCTTTTTGCGGACAAAAATGCGTGGGCACAATGTCGCATTGCCGGGATTAGTATAGCTGCTGATTTTTTTCTGAAGGTCCTGCGCAACTTGCGAAAACGACCGGACTGTTCCCCATTTGCATTCACCGATATCGATCCAATGATATTTTCGGAGAAGCGAATCTGTTTTTGAGGGTTGAAATTTCGCTATGACGGCCGAAAAACTTTTCCATAGATGCTTTTTGCTCTTTATGTAAATATATACCACGGAAAACAATAAGGCAGGTCTAGACTTGTTAATGTATCAACTTTCGGCTGGAACAGGGCATACTATCTGGAATGCAATTACCTTAAAATCTACCCATGAGCAGCAATCCTTTCCTGTTAATATTTATATTCTTGTCATGTCTGTGAAACTGCACATCACCTGTATACTTTGTGTTGCGTGCTCAGCCCTGACACAGGCAGTGACACTCTCGGATACCACCGATGAAAATATCGAGTGTTTCAGGATCGCCACGCAGACAGCAACCTATTATTATGATAAAACCGGGGCAGGATTTACCAGCATTGTCGATGCCGACAGTAACGACTGGATCGGGTGGCGTGAAGGCGGCGGGTCGGCAGGGGAGTACCGCGGTATTCCCAATATGGGATTAAACAAATTCGGTCATCCCGGTTATACCGGTGCGGTGTCAACAAGTCCTGATGCGCGTAATGAGACTCTTGACAAGGTAACGATTCATTCAGCAAAAGGGGACTGGAGCACCACCTGGGAATTCTATGAAAATCATGCAAAAATGACTGTGCATTCTGTGGCTGAAGATTACTGGTTTCTGTATGAAGGCACTCCCGGCGGGGAGTATGAAGATGCCGATATATGGTATACATCAGCCGGTGATTCAGGTATCTGCTCCGAAAGCTTTACCGGAGATATTACCAATACCTCAGGCGCGGCTGAACGCGCCGAGTGGATCTGTTTTGCCGATGCATCGCTTAATCGAGCGCTGTTTATGATCCATACCGAAGTACCAGAGAACAATGATGCCATTGTCGACCACTATCGGCCCATGCAGGGCAATATGACCGTCTTCGGCTTCGGAAGAAATTCAAGTGGGACCACCCGGCAGATGAGTCATACACCCGCCGTCTTGATAATCGGCCTCGTTGAGCAAAAAGAGTACGCAGACGTAAAACAGCATATCGATAGTATATACCAAGATTCCGGTACATCTTGTTTGATGCGGAGTATTGATA
>WJKA01000199.1 GCA_014729375.1 Chitinivibrionales bacterium | reverse complement strand
GCCCCATCGCCCCGTATTGCCCGGCAAGAAATCCTTTTGTCGCCGATGTTGCGCCGGTCAGGACAATAAATGAGGTATGCCTGTAGAAATTTTTCAGCAAATAGAATTCGTCATTATCAACATCGCTGAGCCCCAGATCGAATATGCACGAATGAAACCGGTCGGGCGACTCAAGCAATGATGCGGCTTTTCGTGTTGTATCGGCAACCCGAATATTGAATACGGTGAGCATGCCGAGTGTTTTCCGGAGCAGCTCGACAATTTTAGGGTCATCATCCACCAAAAGGATGTTTACCGTATTATCCAGAAAATAGAAGGGAGCGAGCTCCTGCGGCATGGTTTACCCTTTGAGAAACCGGCGCGCCGGACAGGCGCATTTATAACATCTTGTCAGGCATACAGCTTTCATTATTATAGCATTATTTATATTATTTTTGCAATTGCAAACAGTACATTATTCATTTTGCCGCTGAACCGTGAAAAATATAAACCAGTTGCTTCATTCCGCCGTTGCCCTTCACCGACAGGGCGACCTTGATACTGCTTCGGCGCTTTACCTCGAAATTCTCAGGCATGAGCCCTGCCATTGCGACTCACTTCACCTTCTCAGCAAGCTCTTGTTTCAAAAAAAAGACCCTGAACGTGCCTTGATTTATGCACGCCGCGCGATGGAATGCTCTCCGGAAAATCCTGAATACCACAACTTTCTGGGAGTTATACTCCAGTCAACGGGTGATATTCCGTGCTCCGTGGAAGCGTTCAGCGCGGCACTCAGGTATAAGCCGGATTACGCCGAGGCCTGTTTCAACAGGGGAAATTCATGGCGCATTGCCGGAGAGTACGAACAGGCTGTTGCAAGCTATCAGGCGGCAATCAGCATCCGGCCCGATTACTGCGCGGCTCATTCCAATTGCGGCGCAGCGCTGAAAGCGCTCGGACGAATGCCGGAAGCGTTGTATCATTTCCGGGAAGCTGTCAGAATCAAGCCCGATCTTGCCGAAGCGCACAATAATCTCGGACTCGCGTTGTTTCAAACCGGTAAAAACGATGAAGCGATTGATCATTTTCACAAAGCGCTCCTGATACGCCCTACCTTTGCTGAAATATTCTGCAATCTCGGAAAAGCGCTTGAAAAAAAAGGACAGTACAAGGAAGCTGAAGCGCATTTTCTCAGGGCACTCAGCTTTAACAGAACATCTGTCAACGTGCTTATTGACCTGGGCAATCTCTATGCGCGCATGAAAAAATTCAAAAAGGCACGGGATGCTTTTTTTTCGGCACTGAAATACAAGCCGGATTGCACAGACGCCTATTACGGCCTGGGAACGCTTATGCGCGAATGGAACTATCTCGACGAGGCCGCGAGTTGTTTTACAAAAGCACTCCAGCACAACCCCCGGTCAGTCATGGCCCTGTGCAACTACGGAGAAACACTGCAGGAATCCGGCCTTGTTGACAAAGCAGAGTCGCTGTACGACCGGGCGCTTGATGTCGATCCAGGGTGCGATGTTGCGATGGGAAACAAAATCTACTGCATGAACTACAATCCCCGCTACTCACCCGGCGAGATTTTCCGGGCCCACGTGACATGGGCCAAAACATTCGCCCGCCCTCCGGCGGTTGCACCGCGGTTTGCCAACGACCGATCTCCGGAACGAAGACTCCGGATCGGCTATGTCTCCCCCGACTTCTGCAGCCATCCTGCCTCATATTTTTTTCAGCCGCTTTTTACATGCAGGGACAGCGGCTGCTGTGAACTTTTCTGTTATGCCGTCCTGACCCGCAAAGACAGCCGCACGGCGTTTTTCAAATCACATGCGGATTGTTTCAGAGACATTAGCGCCCTGTCGAACAAGCAGTTTGCCGCAACGGTCCAGTCGGATAAAATCGATATCCTGGTTGATCTGGCCGGGCACACGGCGGGCAACCGCCTTCGTGCGATTGCACTCAAACCTGCGCCGGTCCTGATTTCTTTTTTAGGCTACCCCAACACAACAGGCATGAGCAGTATCGATTACCGGTTCACCGACGCTCTTGCCGACCCGCCGGGCAGCGATGGCCTGTTTACTGAAACGCTTGTTCGGCTTGACCGGGGGTTCTGCTGCTATGCTCCGCCGGAAAATGCGCCGCGGATTTCTCCGCTCCCTGCAATCGAAAATGGCTATATCACATTCGGCTCGACACACAGCCTGGCCCGGCTGAATCCTGATGTACTTTCATTATGGGCTGAATTACTCAAGGCTGTTCCCGGCTCCCGTCTGTATATTCTCCGTAATTCATTGAGCGAAAGCGCACAAGCGCGTTTCCGGGACTCATTTGAGCACAGAGGAATTGCAGCATCCAGAATTCTGCTTCGGAAAAAGATACCGGAAGGGGGGCACCTTGCAGCATATCATTCAATTGATATCGCGCTTGACACTTTTCCCTGGAGCGGTCATACGACTGCCTGTGAAGCGCTCTGGATGGGGGTGCCGGTCACTACACTCACAGGAAACCGTCACGCCGGACGAATGGTTGCCAGCGTGCTGACAAGGATCGGTCTGAAGGAGCTTAATGCCAAATCTCCCGGCGACTACATTCGCATTGCGCGTGAGCTTGCAGAAAATAAAGACCGCCTGAACCGCCTTCGGCACACACTCAGGGATTCACTGGCTGGATCACCGCTTTGTGACGGGCAGTCATTTACCCGGGAAATCGAGCAGGAATATCGCGCTATGTGGCGGAGATGGTGCCGGAATGAATAAGGCTTTTCAGAATCGGAACAAATTCGTATTCGATAACATCGGCAAGGGCAATCCAGTCATCCTGCTTTTGCATCATATACATGGTTTCGAGGGAAAACATGCATTTTTGCATTGTTTTTTCCGAGATACCGGGATTACGAAGAAAAGCCTGTATTTTCTGCAGTGCGGTATTAAGGAGCGATGCTGCATCAGCATAATCACCGAGACGCGCACGGTGGGCCACTGCAAGCAGATGCTCCTTGAGATCCGGGACCGCGTAATGTGCGTTTTGAATTCTCACCGTGCTATAAATATATTTTTCGAGAGACCTGTAATCCCAAATTTATGCCCATGTGGACCCGGGGAAGCCGTGCGGCAATGAACTCAACAGCACGAATTATTAAAGAAGCAATCAGTTTGCACCAGCGGGGAGAAATTGACAAAGCAGAGCAGTCGTATCGCCGCGTGCTTCAGGAAGAGCCGTATAATGCCGATGCGCTCCATCTTCTGGGACTGATATGCCATCAACGGGGAAACAGCACAAAGGCAGTCGATTTGATACGGCAGGCCCTTGCAAGCAATGCGCGGCAGCCGGTATTCCATTTCAACCTAGCAAATATCCTTGATTCTCTTGGTACAGCCGACACCGCGCTGCATCATTACAAGCAGGTTATTGAGCTGGACCCTGCCAATGCCGATGCACACTATCGTATGGGAAACATTTACCGGAAACAGAACCGCTATGATAAAGCTGTCGGGAGCTATAAAGCAGCGGTTGACATACGTCCTGATTTTGCCTTTGCCCTCAACAATCTCGGCGCGGCCTGCAAAGCCTGCGGGAACTACAGCGCGGCTGTTGAGTATTTCAGGCGTGCGGCCGCGCTGCTCCCGGAAAGCGCTGAAAGCAAAAACAATCTCGGCATGGCACTCGTTGATTGCGGTGACATTGACGAAGCGCTGGTCTGTTTCCGCACCGCGCTTTCGATAAAACCCGGGCTGGTGCCTGCGCTGGTCAACCTTGGAAAAGAGCTCATGCTGCAGGGTGAGCACCCCGATGCAGAACAGTGCCTGGCGCAGGCCCTGAAATACAAACCCGACCACACTATTGCACATAATAACCTGCTCGTGTGCAAAAACTACAGTCCGGAGACCTCCCCGGCGCGGATTTATTCCGAACATCTGTTGTGGGCACACAGCCATGCTGCACAATTCACAGAAAACGCCGTGTCGCGACCGAATTACATCTCAGACAAAAGAATCAGGGTGGGATATGTTTCTCCTGATTTTTACCATCACCCTGTTGCGTATTTTATCAGCCCGGTCCTGAAAAATCACAACCATGTGCAGTATGAAATTTTCTGCTATTCCGATGTCCTTCATGAAGACGAGGTTACCGAAGAATGTAAAAAACATGCCGATACCTGGCGATCGACTGCCGGTCTTTCAGATTCGGAGCTTTCTGCTCGTATTTGCGATGATAATATTCATATTCTTATCGATCTGACCGGCCACCTTGCCGGCAACCGTCTTCTGGCATTTGCCCGCAAACCGGCAAAGGTTCAGATTTCGTATCTTGGCTATCCCTGTACTACCGGCCTTTCGGCAATGGATTATTATCTTACAGATTCTATTCTTGATGCTGCGGGTGATGAGCCGTACTATTCTGAATCGCTTATCCGACTGCCGGGATGTTTCTGCTGCTATGCGCCACCTGCAAACGCGCCCGGGGCAGGCCCGCTGCCTTTCCGTCAAAACGGATTTATCACCTTCGGATCGCTTCACAACCTTGCGCGGCTAAATCCGGCAGTGCTCGATGTGTGGGCCGACCTGCTCAAAGAAATTGCCGGTTCCCGGCTGCTTATTTTCAGGACCGGCATTACCCGCCACACATACGAGCGGCTCCACGCATACTTTGCCAGGAAAGGGATTGAGAGCAGCAGGATCGAGATATCCGGCTCATGTGATACCAACTACCTTTTCCTGTACAATAAAATTGACATTGCACTGGATACCTTCCCCTGGAGCGGGCACACCACTGCTTGCGAGGCATTATGGATGGGAGTACCGGTGGTGACTCTCTGCGGAAACCGTCATGCCGGGCGGATGGTTACCAGCATTGTGTCATCGCTGGGCATGGATTTTCTTGCGACAGAAAGCACGCGGGGCTATATTCACACAACAAAGCTTCTGGCACGCGACCCGGACCGTCTTGAATCGGTCCGCGCCGGCCTCCGGGAGACCATGTCCGGCTCATCCCTGTGTGACGGCAGACGGTTTATCGTGGGATATGAGAGGGCATTGCGCTCGACACTGGAGTAACGGGACAGCAGCAAGCTCTCCCCTGTCGTCAACCGACGAGGATTCCAGGCGGCCCTGATATTGCAATTTCATTACATCATCATTACATTTACCCGGTCTTCCGGTCAATTAAATATTTTATATTCAACTGCACCGAGGAGAGGGATTTAACCATGGCGACCTTTACTTTATTCCGTGACGGCCGCGATCTGGGATCGTATATTATTAACAGGGATGAAATCAGTATCGGGCGGTCCCGGAGCAATACTATTTCAATCGCTAATAATGCCATATCGCGGCATCATGTTCGCATTGCCCGGAAAAACGGCAAATATGTACTCTCCGACCTCGGCTCACTCAACGGCACCTATATTAACGGCAATCGAGTCGATTCTGCCGAGCTTTCAAACAACGATAAAATTTCTATCTGTACCTACGACATTATTTATAAAAGCATAAATGAACCGGCCGGTGCAGTGGCTGTGCAGGACGAGGCCCCGCAGGCTGAAAATAATGCCGCGCACGCGATCTATGATGAATCCTCTGAAACAGGCGCATTTCACGAGACGCGCATCTTTGTCGAGCATGATTATCAGCCGGTGGAAAGCTCCGCGCAATCGGGCAATGACGACCCCTTGACGAGAACCACACCGGTGCCGACGTTTTCGCCCCTTAACAGTCAAAAAGGCATTTCTCATGAAGTCCTTTTTGAGACCGACACTACCTGGCTGAACGAGCTTGATGTTCTGGTGATCCATTTCAAGGGCACAATCGACTACGCCAATGTAAAACAAATTTCCGAGCAGTTCGACAAGCTTTTTGCCGATGGAACCCATAACCTGCTGATCAATCTCGAAAAACTCACGCTTATCAACACCACCGCCTGGGGCGTGCTTGTCAAGCTCTTCCGCTCGCTCAAGACCAGGGGCCAGACTATCAAGCTGGCCAATATGCAGAGCGTTGTGTCACAGCCGTTCAAGCTGCTCTCACTCGACAAGGTGTTCGAGAACTACGACACGGTTGATGAGGCGATTGGGGCGTTCCGGGAGGAATGAAGCTGAATAATACAGGTGAAAGCGCACTGAAACTATGTACGTTTAGCGGCAATTAATGCGCACGTGACAAACCCGCGCCGTGCCACTGCTATTTTGAATGTTGAACACATAATCAATTGCAATGAAAATCGGCCGCGCTGTCCGCTGGTCCACGGCCTTTTCCTCTGCTTGATTACCAGTAATGTGACGAGGTAACTGCCGCGCCGATTTCATACGTAGCGGTGGTGTCGTATTCAGCGAGGACCGTATCCAGCTCGATATCGAGGTTATAAATTGACACATACTCAACCGTATAGACCGTGTTCTGATTATAGAAGGTCATCATGCCCGAAAGGCCGTCTTTCATATCGACCTTTTCCGGCCCGGGCGGAACAGAAACGACCGTACCATACTCGAACGATCCGTTGGGAACATCATCGAGAGGAAGAAAGCCGCCAGCGGCAACCTCATGCCGCTCTCCCCTGAAATGAAAGGTAATCTTTGCATCGGCATTATTATGGATTTGTATTTCATTCTGCCCGGAACAACCCAGCAGAATGAATCCGGCCAGCACGGAAAGTGCAATTCGTTTCATTTTTTTCTCCCTGCAACTTTACAATATCGAATTCCGGAAATCGAATTCCAAAACCAAGAGATTAATATATGCATAATACACGAAAACGCTCATAGTATCCAGGCACAGGCCCTACTCCTTTTTTCTTCTTCTCCTCTTGCCCAGCTCTTTCAGTATCCCGCCGACATCTTCTTCAATAAATTTTTTCGCTTCAGGCGTTCCGATAGCCGAGTCTTTGGCGTCATAAATAATCCTCGGGGTAATTTCTATAATCAAGTTTGTTTTCACCACGGTCTCTTTTCGATGCTGGAAAAGCCGTCCAAGGGCGGGGATATGTCCCAGTAACGGAAGCCGTTTAATTTCAGTTGTCTGGTCTTCCCTGAGCAGCCCGGCTATAAACACGGTCTGCCCGTCCTCCACCCGCACGGTAGTATTTGTTTTTCTCGTGCGGACATGGGGGATATCCGAACTGGGGCCCTTGAACCCGATAACCGATGATACTTCCGGCTCGACGGTTAAGGTCACCTGTGAATTCTCGTTGACATGAGGGGTCATGGTCAGCTTGACCCCCACCTCCTCTTTCTG
>WJKA01000198.1 GCA_014729375.1 Chitinivibrionales bacterium | reverse complement strand
GTATCAAACCGGATCCACCCTTCTTTCCATTCAACCTCATACGCGGCCGGATCGACTTTTTTATAGATAACCTCTGCCGGAGAATTTTTTACATACCGGTAGGTGCCGATGTCTTCGGTGGCGACTTTTTTCTGGTCAAAGGAGAGCACTGTTTTCCAGACCTGGAAATCGACAGACTGTATCTCCGGCACCGTGACATCAGGATTGCCGCCGGGGGCATATTTATCGATATATGCCCGCTTATAGAGCGTGTCTAAAAAGAAATACTTATTCGGTTCATACTCTTTGTCCCGGTGCGGTTCGATCTGGCCCTTGGATTCCGACGGATAAAACGTTTTTTTCAGGGCCTCACCCTGCTCATGGCTGACAACCGTTGTTAAGTCAAGCGGCCCCAGCTTTGATTTGACGCTTATGCCGAAAAGACCCTCGTGACCCTCAGAGTAGCCAGACAGATTTGTGCGCGGAATTTCAAATCTGGTATAACCCGCCGTGACCTCCTGAATAATTTCATCCTCAAGTTCATCGCCTTCGCCTTTATACTCGATTTTGATGTCCTTCAGCGGGTCCTCCATGGAAAACTGCTCTTCACTGCTGGTCTTGAGCTGGACATTAATAAGCCGGCCAACACTTCCGGTAACCGACAGGCTGTAGTGGTTGTCGAAATTCAGACCACCGCGGCTGCGGTCGTATTCGGCAACCGCTTCTTTCTGGGAATCCCGGTACTCGTAAGAGATTATGATTTCTTCATACCCGTGAATAGAAAGCTTGGGCGGCTCTTTTCCCAGTATCCGCTGGGCCCAGGCCGGATAATTAACCGGCAGCTTGAACTCCAGCGCAAAATCGGTACTCCGGTCCCTCCCGCCACCGGATTTGGGCGAAGCCTTTTCCTTGTACCAGAGATCGGCCAATGCAAATCGCTGCCTGCTTTTAAGATACTCACTTAACTCATCATAGCGATACTGCCAGACGACAACCCCCAGCGTGTCCTCGCGGCGGAACGTTACCTGGCGTTTTTCGAAGTCTATTATCTCCCGGTCTTTAAACAGCTTCGACTCATACTCCAGAATAGCGGGGTCCTCCCGGGCAAAAGGGTTTTCCGGATTGACAACCTCAGCGAGCGGATGATAAAACTCGGGCTGTGTATAAAAAAGCTCGGCTTTTTGCGCATGCACAAAAACCGGCACAAGCGAAAGAATGAAGGTACAGATAATATGTTTCGTATTTGTCATGTAGTATGTTTTTTACATTTTCATTTTTTTTCTTCGGCCGCATCCGAACAACATCTGAAACCGACCGGGTTGTGACGGTTCTGCGGAAAATAGCTGTAGCGGATTGAATTACAGGAGCTGTGAATACCGCTTTTCCAGAACCCTCCCATCACGTTGTAATATTGCGGATCCTTTGCAGAACGGGTACTGGTCCATTCGGCAAGATTTCCCGACATGTCATAGACATCAAAATAACCTCTGCACACTCTTTTGCTGCCGGATTTCCGCACCGTTGTATCGCGGGTGGCGCAGGCATTTTGCTGGTAGCTATTTCCATACGGATATTTCCAGGAATAAGGGCCGCTGCACGCAATAATCCATTCATCCATGGAGCAGAGCCGTTTATCCACGGAAAAGCAGGAATCCATTGCCTGATACACAGAAATGTATGAGTCGGGTTTTACGCCCCTTTTATTAGGCCACTCATAGCGGTCTATGCAGAATCGCACGGAGCCCACCTTGATATATTCCATGTCTTCCGGGCAATATTCAGAGGGCTTTGACAGGACAATCTCGTACTGCTTGTGCGTGGGGGGCATCTGATTGCCGCACGAATCGGTGCCCCTGTAGTAAAGGGTCGTTGTTGCCGTGACCGAAATAGGCTCGTCGGTGTATTTTTTCCATTCTGTGTCGTCATTCAGTTTCCACTCGATCGTACACGGTTCTGTTGCATGAAGGGCTACGGTGATTTTCTGCCGGTGAAGCCCGCCGGAGGGATCGGGATATACCCAGGGTGCAGTCGTGTCCTGCGTGCAGGGGGCCGGTCCTGCGACCGTATCCTCGGCAGGTGCAGCAGTGTCGGGTATTTCTTTTGCCGTTATAGTGTCCGGCCCCGGCTTTGTGATTTTTTGCAGGGTATCGGGAAGAGACAGGGTGTCGGGACCGGGAATGGTATCAACTGGTTTTGAAACTGCTGTTGTTTCAGGCTGAGTAATTGTCTCAAGCGTATCGGGTTGAGGCTGTACTGGTGGTATTTCTCTTTTTCTCTGACGCATAATCCAAAATATGCCGGTAAGGACTATCAGCAAAAGAAGAAACAGAATAACAAGCAGGAGAATACTGAACTTTTTTTTGCCGGATTCTTCTTTTTTTGTCATGAATAGTGCTGATAACTGTATGAATTACAATACATAGTAAGAATTCGGACTGGGAATTGCTTTTATTATAGCTTTGATGTTATGCCATTTCAATTACACTCAGGACTTTGAGAAAATCGACCGTTTCAGCGACATCATGCACGCGGAATATTCGTGCCCCGCATCGGTATGCTGATGCCAGGGTCGCCAGGCTTCCGGCGAGACGGGAATCCGGTTCCTGTCCTGTGATGTGGCCGATAAACGACTTGCGTGATGTTCCAATCGCCAGCGGATATTTCAGAGCGGCAATTTCATCAAGCCTGTTGAGCAGGGTAATATTATCCTCAAACCGTTTAGCAAACCCGATTCCCGGATCGATGATAATATTTCCGGCATTGACACCTTTGCGTATAAATTGTTCTATGCTGTTTTGCAATTCGGCAATAATTTCGGTAATAACATTTATGTATGATGGATTTTTCTGCATGGTTTGCGGGGTTTCTCTGCTGTGCATGAGCAGGACGGGGCAGTTGTATAGTGCGGCGAGTGCGGGCATTTCCGGATCGAGCCGCCCCGCGCTGATATCGTTGATCCACGCAGCCCCGGCGTCAAGTGCTTCCCGGGCAACACGGTGCTTTGTCGTATCGATGCTTACCGGGGTGTCAAGGTTTGCAGCAATATGCCGGATAACCGGCACGACACGCCTGATTTCTTCTTCTTCGGAAACCGGCTTTGCAGCGGGACGGGTCGATTCTCCGCCTATATCAATTATATCGGCCCCCTCGCGCGCAATCTTTTCAGCATGAGCACATGCATCAGCGGTTGAATAATGTCTCCCTCCGTCATAAAACGAATCAGGAGTGGCGTTGAGAACACCCATTATGATCCAGGGCTTTTTAACGGGAGAAAGAGTATTCATCTGGAAAATCCGGATCGTTGTCAGGACCCGGCCTGATTATCTTTTTCCTGTGCATCGTTCCTTGGCGTGTCTGTATTGTCGCCGGACGTGTTCTCTGCGGCCGGAGTCTGTGAGGAAGCAGAGGGGGCGGCAGTGCTTTTGGGTCCCTTTTTGTCTTTTGTATTTTCGTTATTAATTACCGATCGTGTCTTTTTGGCCGATGCCAGCGGTTCTCCTTTTATTACTTTGTGTATTTCTTCTAGATCAAGCATTTCGTGCTCGAGCAGCGCGTTTGCAAGACGATCGAGTTCGACACGATGCTCGGTAAGAATGGTTTTTGCTCTATGAAGCTGTTCATCCATGATTCTTCTCATAATTGTGTCAATCGCATCGGCTGTTTTATCTGAATAGTCTCGGTGGCGGTTGATTTCTCTTCCCAGAAAAATCTGCTCATCTTTTTTTCCGTAACTGAGCGGCCCGAGCTCGTCGGTCATTCCGTAGTCGCATACGAGCTTTCGAACAATTTCGGTGGCCTGTTTAATATCGTTTGCTGCACCGGTGGTCTGGATACTGAACACAAGTTCTTCAGCGACCCTGCCTCCCAGCATAATGCAAACCCGGTCGATAAGGTAGCCTTTTGTATAGCTGTGCTTGTCTTCACCGGGAAGCGAGAACGTAACACCGAGGGCCCGCCCGCGCGGAATAATCGTGACTTTATGCAGTGGATCGGCGTCGTCACAATAGATATTGCATATCGCATGCCCGGCTTCATGAAATGCGGTATTTGTTTTTTCTTTATCCGACAGGACCATGCTTTTTCGCTCCGCGCCCATCATT
>WJKA01000197.1 GCA_014729375.1 Chitinivibrionales bacterium | reverse complement strand
TGGAAACAAAAAAAACATCTCTTTATTTACAATTCTCCAATTTCGGCCTTAATACTACCAAAGGCAGTTTTTAATAACAAGAATGAGATGTCAAAATTCATAAAAGAAATTAAAGGACACTTTCAAATCACTTGGATACCTGATCAATGAACATCCAAACAAGGAGGAGAAGTGATTTAAGCGCTCTCATTCTTTTTCCCAGCCATGGTGTTGCCTGCTGATTTCGTGAAAAATCCGGGTTATACGCTAATTTCTGGTAAATATTATCCGTTGGACATCGTAAAATTTTGATAGCAGGCGATCGACGACCTATTTTACTGCGAATTATTAGTATACGACGAGAGGTATTTGAATGAACGAAATAATAAAAACCGGGCATTTATCTGAATCAGTGTATCGATTTCGAATTACCGCCCCCCGGATTGCAAAAAAGCGCAAAGCAGGCCAGTTTATCATTCTCCGGCCGCAGAAAGACAGTGAACGGATACCTTTGACAATTGCCGATGCGTCTCCTTCGGAAGGGTGGATTGAGATTATTTTCCAAATTGCCGGAAGGACCACCCGTCAGCTTTCCGAGCTGAAAACCGGCGACTCGATCCCCGATCTTTCGGGCCCGCTCGGCAAGCCGACCCATATTGAAAAATTCGGCAGGTGTATTTGTATCGGCGGCGGCGTTGGCATAGCTCCCCTGTATCCTATTGTTGGGGCCCTGAAAGAGGCCGGCAATTCAATAACAACGATTATCGGTGCACGCACGGAAAATCTTCTGATCATTGAAGATGAAATGAAAGCCCGATCGGATAATTTTTATATCGCCACCGATGACGGCTCAAAAGGCACGAAAGGATTCGTATCAACTGTTTTCAGCAGTCTGCTCGAACAGGGACAGACGTTCGATTATGCTATTGTGATCGGCCCTGTCATAATGATGAAAGTAACGACACGCCTGATAAAAGAAGCAGGGATCCCCTGCATGGCGTCACTCAATCCGATCATGGTTGACGGTACCGGCATGTGCGGCGGATGCAGGGTCACAGTTAACGGCGAAACAAAATTTGCCTGCGTGGACGGCCCTGAATTCGATGCCGCGGGCGTTGACTGGGATGAGCTGATCAAGCGGCTGAAAAGCTATTCCCAATTCGAACAGGATGCACTCGAAAAGCATGAATGCAGATTGCGGGGAAGCGTATGAACAGGCAGGAAAAGAAACAACGGACAGTTCCCGTCCCCATGAACGAACAGTCTCCGCAGGAGCGTGTCAGGAATTTTAAAGAAGTCCCGCTGGGGTATACGGAAGACCAGGCGGTTGAAGAAGCGTCACAGTGCCTGCAATGCAAAAAACCGTTGTGTGTTGAAGGCTGTCCGGTGAATGTCCGGATCCCTCAATTTATCAAGAGCATTGCCGGCAGGGATTTTGCAGAAGCGGCCCGGATCCTCAAACAGACAAATTCACTTCCGGCAGTGTGCGGACGGGTTTGTCCGCAGGAAGACCAGTGTGAAAAAAAGTGCATACTCGGCAAAAAATTCACGCCAATCGCCATAGGAAACCTGGAACGGTTTGCTGCAGACCGGGAGCGAGAACGCGGGGAAATATCCGTTCCCGAGCGCAAGCCGCGAAACGGTAAAAACATTGCCATTGTCGGCTCAGGTCCTGCCGGTCTTACCGCTGCCGGAGAATTGGCTAAAGAGGGATTTGACGTTACAATCTTTGAAGCACTTCATGAAACAGGCGGAGTGCTGGTCTACGGCATTCCCGAATTCAGACTCCCCAAAGAAATAGTCAGGCAGGAAATATCGCAGCTTGAAAAGCTCGGCGTAAAAATCAGGAAGAACTTT
Source organism: Chitinivibrionales bacterium (assembly GCA_014729375.1). Classification (GTDB taxonomy): domain Bacteria; phylum Fibrobacterota; class Chitinivibrionia; order Chitinivibrionales; family WJKA01; genus WJKA01. The sequence continues at coordinate 2,114 of WJKA01000197.1, read as the reverse complement.
ATTATCGGGAAAACCGCTACAATTGATGAATTGTTTGATGAAGACGGATTTGACGCTGTATTTGTCGGATCGGGCGCGGGGCTCCCCTCTTTTATGCGGATTAAAGGCGAAAACAGCATTGGTGTTTATTCCGCGAACGAGTATTTAACGCGCAGTAACCTCATGAAAGCCTACAAGCCCGAATCCCAGACCCCGATTATCCGGGGCAAATGCGTTGTAACTGTCGGGGGTGGCAATGTTGCAATGGATTCTGCACGGACAGCACGTCGACTGGGCGCTGAAAAATCCATCATTGTATACCGCCGAAGCGAGGCTGAGATGCCGGCGCGGGACGCTGAAATCCATCATGCCAGAGAAGAATATGTCGAGTTCAAGCTCTTGTGCAATCCGGTTGAAATCCTGCAGGATGAAAATGGATTTGTCGAGGGTATCCGCTGCATCCGGATGAAACTCGGTGAACCCGACAGCTCGGGGAGGCGACGGCCTGTTCCGATTGAAGGAAGCGAATTTGTCATCGATTGCGATGTTGTTATTATTGCAATCGGTAATAAGCCGAATCCATTGATTCCCGATACAACACCCGATATTTCTGTTTCAAAATGGGGTACAATCATTGTCAATGAAGAAGACGGGCGGACTTCCAAACAAGGGGTCTATGCCGGAGGAGACATTGTTACCGGCGCGGCGACTGTCATACTCGCCATGGGTGCCGGCAAAAAAGCTGCACGAAGTATCATGGAGGACCTTCTCCCCTGTTCCAGCCAGGGTTCCGATCGGTCATAAAACAGAAAACAATGGCGATTTTCTGCCAAAACATGGTATAATTGATACTGGCATATTCATACCAGTAGCACGATAATTATTTCATGACGTTCGATTCATGGTGCTTATCGTGCCTGCCCCTGAAACGGTGCGGAAGGTTTCGCATGGATTCCTTTACTACAGAAAAACTTGTTCAATACAATGTAAGCCGGGCCTGCATTGAAGAAAAAAATCTGTCGGAACTGGATCTGTCGCACAAAATCCTTTCCGGCATCGACCTTCGGGGATATTCGATAACCAAGACCAATTTCGAGCATGCAGACCTCTCTGCGTCTGATCTCCGGTATCTTCAATTCGGTACCGCCAACTGCGTAAGCGCATGTTTTATCGGCACCGACCTCCGGAGAGCGAACCTGAGTTTCGGCTATTTTGCCAATGCGGATTTTCGCGGAGCAGACATGCGCGGCGCAATCCTGTCGGATTCTCTTTGCAGTGAATCCAGCTTTTCCGGTGCTGACCTTCGCGGTGCATTGCTGGGTACCGGGCACTATAATTCGGACTTCCGGGGCGCCGACCTCCGGGGCGCAGTGTTTCCTGATGATTATGATTTTGAAAAAATCAATTGCGATATGCGCGGTGCACTCCTTACCGTGCCCGAGGACTCCGGCTCAAAGAAAAACATGCGACGACTTGAACGGGTGCAGCTTGACGATCAACTGCCTGTTATTAACCGGGAGACACAGCAGCACATGGGTGCCCTTATTGATATCAACACGCATGGCCTGAAAATTCTAAGCCAGTTTCAGACAGAACTCGGGTCTGTCTATCATATTCAGATAATTCTTCCCGACGGCTGCCCCTGGGGAACCGCTCTTGATCTTGATGTCAAAAACATCTGGAGCAATCCTGACAGCGACACTTCAAACTATTTTACAGGATTCGAAATTCACGATCCCTCGGATGATGTCGTTAATCGTATCGAAAACATTATCCGCGAATACCGATCCCGCAGAATTGAAATTACCGACTGAAAGGGATTATCGCCGCGTCGCCGCGCCTGCCAGGCCAATAAACGACTGTCGGTCGCTCTTCCCTACACTGCCACGGCAAGAACAGGACATGATGTTCTGTGCAACACCTGTTCTGTGATGCTTCCAACTATTTTCTGTGCGAATGTATCCCGGCCATTCGTAGGCATAACGATTAGATCCGCATTCAGATCGGATGCTTTGCGGACAATCTCATCCGGGGTTTTGCCGCTGCGGGAAAGGACTGTTTCTTTCCGAAACAGGGTTTTTTCGGGCACCAGGGAAGCAAATTCCGGGAACCGGTCGCCGATATGAAACAGGGTA
>WJKA01000196.1 GCA_014729375.1 Chitinivibrionales bacterium | reverse complement strand
GGTAAATTTTAAGATTATTTTCCAATTATCGTTTTATTGAATGCTGTTCCGGCATGGGTCGTGACGCCGACAAAATAGATGCCTTTACCGAATCGCGAACCCGGTATCCGGATTTTCGCGCCTTCAGTTGCTGTTTGATACACTGTCCGACCGCGGGCGTCTTTAACGATAATCCGTGCAAAAGCTCCTTCGGCGCCGATTACCAGGGAATTATCGGACCAGCGGATATGCCCGTCCTTTGATTTTTGATTTCTTGGCGCCGCAAGAATAGACACTGGGAGGTCCATGACTTCACTATCGGTGCCGTCGATCGTATACGAATCTCTGTTTGAAAGATCATCCCGGTATGTCGAGGCAATATCTTCAAAGGGCGCACTGATCCAGAAATCACCGTTCCAGGCTCTGCTGACCCTTCCTTCGGGGTTGTTGATTGTATCAAATTCGCAGGGGTGTCTGGTGAGATTGAGGCTCTTTTCCCGCTCCCAGTTGAATGAGATAAGATTCATACCGTTCTCAGTATCTCTGCCTGCAGGCGCCCATCCAATGGGAGAACAGGTCCAGACGTCAGAATTTGACGACCAGCCGCTGAGGGTCAGAATCCCGGTCCCGGTTGATTGATATATTTCGCTATAAACCCCACTTTTCTTACTGTATATTGGATTTTTCAACAGTGTATCAACAGCCCAGGAATCCCATAATTGCCATTCAATATTGCCTTCAACGCCTGCAGATGTAAGTTTGTTCACTTCCTCGGTTTCAGGATCCATCCGGCTCATTCCAACTCGCGAATGGTAACCGTTGTTATTGCAAATCATGTGAAGCCCCGATGGTGATATTCCAAGCCCGCAGCCACCGTTTGCCAGATTATTACCGCCGTCGTTCCACCAGGTACCGCAATCCCCCACGATATTCACCGGACCGGAATTGTTTGTTAAAAGCTCATCGGCGTCAGGAAGCCGCCAGAGCGACTGCCCACCACATCCCGCGCGAATCATGTATTTGCAATCGCCGGTTATCTGCATCTGATTGGAATTTTCAGTAAAATGAGCGACCTGATGCGCTTCAACGGTATGCACATTGACACGCCAGACATTATTGTTCCATTTTGTGGTAGAATACCAGACCCAGTCGCCGCGGGGCCATTCGAGTATATTCGACCATAACCGACCGTCGCCGTATTCACCGTCATTGGGAACTTTAACAAGCTTTTTCACCAGTTTATTGACCCCACCGATCCGGGTGACACACACCCACATCCCATCGTTCTGGTGCCACAAAAAAGCACAATGAGTACCGTATGAATTGATCTGCGGATATTTTGCGTCCAGACGGTTATTTGCATTTACCATGATTATCGAATCAATCCAGACATCGTTTTCAATAAAATGCGCATCGATGCCGTGGCCTTGCCATGAGTGAAGGGCCGAGACTGCAATACCACTCACCGCAAAGCTGCCTGATACAGCCGCAATTATGCAGAATAATACTAATGAAAGTGCTTTTTTCATGGGAGAAACTTTTCCTTCCTGCTTTCAAACATTCTTTTTCTTGTTACAATGAAGGTTTTTAATGCTTTTGCTGCTTTTTTGCAGTATGATTGCTTTTGAGTATAAAGGTACTTCTTAAGTAACGATAAAACTTGTTGAAGTTATTGTTTAAATTGCCATATTTTCATATTTTATAATATTGCACACTACTTATTTCGCCAATCTCCCTTTTATCGGGGTCTCCTCCCCTATCATTTTCCTTCAGCCCTGCTTTAATAGGCTCCTGATTTGATAAGTAAGTAAAAAAAACGGAATATGCCGTCCTTTTTCCCTCACAGGCTTTCTTCCGGCTCCATAGCACCTGTTCGGAAAAGCCTTTTCTGAAGAGAGTGATGAAAAGCTGTAATAAAGGTGTGAGAATTAAAAAACCCGCCGACTCTACCATCCCAGGGGGGTGGAAGGTAGAGCATAAGACGGCGGGTGTTCAGCAAAAGGGTAAACTTTTTTATCTGTATCTGTTGTCTGGATATAATATACGCTAAAATGAAAAATATAAAAAGTTAAAATGAATGCATGTTTTGCAATATATTGTAATTTTGTAATGACAAAGCACGAAAAAGACATTTGAAATTTTATGGGTGCAGTTTTCATTTTACGCGCCAATGTGCAAATATCGTGTAAATAGAAAGAATATTTCTCGCAAAGCTCGCAAAGAACGCAAAAAAAGAGATAAACAGGAATGAAATGTGTATTCATTATATACTTGGCGCTCTTAGATTCTTTGCGAGACGTTTTTATACTGCTGCAGGCAAATGCGATGCGTAAAATCGAGATTACACCCAAAGCTTATAAATTTCTGCTGTTTTCATGGTACGCAAAATGTCGTCGGAAATATATTTGCGGCTATAAGATATGCCTAAGAGTCCCTAACAAAATGAATTCCTACTCCGGCCTGCTGCTAAAACCCATTGGCTTCGTTTGGCTGCATCGCCATATCTCAGCGGATATGTCTGCTTCGCCTGCCTCGCCACTG
>WJKA01000018.1 GCA_014729375.1 Chitinivibrionales bacterium | reverse complement strand
GGGAACAGTTGATTTTTGAAGCCATTGTGAGGAATTATATCCTGAATGGAAATCCGACCGGATCGCGCTTTTTATCAAAACAGAAACAGATCAATGTATCGCCCGCAACCATCAGAAATGTAATGGGCGATCTTGAAGATATGGGATTGATCACCCATCCCCATACCTCAGCCGGGAGAATCCCGACTGATAAGGGATACCGCATGTATGTCGATCGTTTGATGAAACTGATCGAGCTGCCGCGGGAAATTAAAAACCAGATCAAAAACACAATTTGCCGAAGCAATCCTTCGGACTTGCACATGCTTATGGAAACAACATCAAAGGCTCTCAGCAAAGCGACACGGCAACTGGGTGTTGTTCTTGCGCCGCGGCTCTGTGAGGGGGTCTTTCGCCATGTGCATATTCATAAGATCGGAGAAAAACGGTATTTGCTCAATGTTACCATAGATTCCGGGTTCGTAAAGACTATGGTCCTGGAATTTGAGGCCGAGATCAGCTCCGAACGTCTTGAAAATGCCTGTACTGCAATGAATAGCAGATTTAACGGCATGGAACTCAGAGAAATGTGCTCGAACAGGAGCAGATGCTATGAAGAAATTGAATCGGTCGACCCGGAAGTAATCCGGCTTGTAGTTCCGTCGCTGCGTAAACTGATTAACAAGCGAAAAAGCGAGGAGATTTTTGCAGAGGGGCAGGCGAATATAATGCTGCAGCCGGAATTCTTTGACAGAAAACAGCTCAGTACGATCATTGAAATTCTTGAAGAAAAGAAGTTGCTGATACATCTTCTTGATATGCTCGGTACCCGGAAAGCCGGCGAAAGGGGCGTAGTTGTCAGTATCGGTGGCGAGAATGATGACGGCAAGCTGCTGTCGTTCAGCGTCGTAAAAACATCGTACCAGATAGGAAATCTCGAAGGAACACTGGGGATTATCGGGCCCAAACGGATGCCGTACGGCTATCTGGTTTCGGCGGTGCGGTATACTGCGCATGTGCTTGAAGACCTGTATCGATAGATGAAATTGCGGTAATTTATTTTGTGCACACCGGCAAAGGAAAGATATGAAAAAGAAAAAGACAAATGATGAAGAAGTGCGTGACATGAATCAGGAAGACAGCGACAGCCGCACTTCCGGAGAACAGCTTGCCGATGAGCTTGCTGAGGAAGCACAGGTACATTCCGACGATACCGGTGAGAACGTGGCTGAAGAGGCTGCCGCACCGCTGGAGGATTCCGTTGAATTGCTGAAAGAAAAACTCAAGACGCAGAAAGATAATTACGTCCGTCTGATTGCGGAATTCGATAATTTCAAGCGGAGGACGGCAAAGGAATATGAGCGAATTATTGCAAACGCCAATGAGCGTCTCATGCTCGAAATCATCGAAGTGCGGGAGAATTTCGAGCGTGCGCTGAACGCAGAGGAAAGCGGCGGTGACCTTGAGAAATTCCTTGAAGGGATGAAATTGATTTATTCAAAACTTGATGAAATCCTTTCAAAAAATGGTCTTGAGCCGTTTGCTCAGGTTGGCGACCGGTTCGATCCGAATCTTCACGACGCGCTCATGAAACGGCAGGACGAAGCTGTTCCTGAGGACCATATTGCCGAAATTTACGAAAAAGGATATCAACTCAAGGGAAAAGTAATCAAGCATGCGAAAGTGATAGTTTCAGAGGGCGCCGTACAAAATGGGAATGAACAGGCTACAGAAAGTCGATCGGACAATGAACCGAATGGTCTGGATGAGAAAGAACAAACAGTTGAAGAATAGAACATTTAGAAAAAGGAGTATGCCATGGGCAAGATAATCGGCATCGACCTGGGAACGACCAATTCGTGTGTGGCGGTAATGGAAGGCGGAAAGCCGCAGGTAATTGCGAATGCCGAAGGCGGGCGTACGACGCCGTCGATGGTGGCTTTTACCAAGGACAACCAGCGTTTGGTGGGGGCAATAGCAAAACGTCAAGCAGTTACCAATCCTGAAAATACCGTTTTTTCCATAAAGCGTTTCATGGGCCGCCGGCACAATGAAGTTGAGGCGGAAGAAAAAATAGTCCCGTATAAAGTCGTGGGTGATGCGACCGAATTAGTGAAGGTCCAGGCGGGAGGGAAGGACTATACGCCGCCTGAAATTTCCGCCATGGTACTCCAGAACCTCAAGAAAGCTGCTGAAGATTATCTTGGCACGGAAGTAAAGGAAGCGGTTATTACGGTCCCGGCATATTTCAATGATTCGCAACGGCAGGCTACCAAGGACGCTGGCAGGATTTCCGGTCTTGATGTCAAGCGGATTGTCAACGAACCGACCGCAGCGTCGCTTGCCTATGGACTCGAAAAAAAAGGAAATGAAAAAATAGCAGTGTACGACCTCGGCGGTGGAACATTTGATATTTCGATCCTCGAAATCGGCGACGGCGTTTTTGAGGTGAAGTCGACCAGCGGTGATACGCATCTTGGCGGTGACGATTTTGATCAGGTACTTATTGACCATATTGCCGACGAATTCAAGCGGACAAACGGTATCGACCTCCGCAACGACCGCATGGCTCTTCAACGGTTGAAAGAGGCCGCTGAAAAGGCCAAATGTGAATTGTCGTCTGCCGTGCAGACAAATATCAACCTTCCGTTTATAACTGCCGATGCCAGCGGGCCGAAACATCTTGACATGACGGTCAGCCGGGCGAAATTCGAGTCGCTGGTAGAGCATCTGGTCGAGCGAACTGTCGAGCCGTGTAAAAAAGCCCTTGCCGATGCAAGCCTGAACGCTTCCGATATCAGCGAAATAATCCTGGTCGGCGGCTCGACCCGGATACCGGCGGTCCAGAATCGCGTGGAGCAGATATTCGGAAAAGCGCCGAATAAGAGCGTTAATCCCGATGAAGTCGTTGCAGTGGGCGCCGCAATTCAGGCGGCAATTCTCGGCGGGGATGAATCTGTTAAGGATGTGCTGTTGCTTGATGTTACGCCGTTGTCTCTGGGTATCGAAACGCTCGGCGGGGTCATGACCAAGTTGATCGAACGGAATACCACAATACCGGCAAAGAAAAGCCAGATTTTCTCTACCGCGGCCGATAATCAGACCGCAGTGTCGATTATGGTATACCAGGGAGAGCGCGAGATGGCAGCGCATAACCGCCTGCTGGGTAAATTCGACCTGGTCGGTATTCCACCGGCGCCGCGGGGTATACCCCAGATAGAAGTTACATTCGATATCGATGCAAACGGAATTATGAATGTAAGCGCAAAGGACCTGGGGACCGGGAAAGAACAGCAAATCCGGATTGAATCATCAAGCGGGCTCTCTGAAGATGAGATTAACAAAATGGTGAAAGACGCTGAAGCGCATGCCGAACAGGATAAAAAGGAGCGCGAGAAAGTCGATGTCAAGAACCAGGCCGACCAGATCGTTTTCCAGACTGAAAAGATGCTCAAGGAATCCGGCGACAAAGTCGGTGATGACGTGAAAGGAAAAATCCAGTCAGCGCTTGATGATTTGAAGGAAAAAGCAAAAGGTGACGATATCGGGGCGATACAGGCATCAATGGAGAATCTTTCGAAAGTTGGAGCCGAGCTTTACCAGCAGGCTGCAGCTTCGCAGCAGGCCGGCGGAGCGGCAGGTGGACCGGGTGCAGCGGGTCCCGGAGGACCGGGCGGCGGCGCCGGTTCGACAGGACAGCAGCAGTCCGGGGAAACACAGGATTCCAAAGACGGGACCGGCGGTAAAAAAGACGACGGCGCGGTTGATGCAGATTTCGAGGAAGTTGACGATGACAAATAATCAGTGCAGGCCGGAGATTGTGGTCTGATGGAACAGGTTTAGTTTATTTATGGCAAAACGCGATTATTACGAAGTTCTTGGCGTGTCAAAGGATGCATCCGATGATGAGATCAAACGGGCATATCGCAAACTTGCCGTCCAGTACCATCCGGACAAAAATCCGGGGAACAAGGAAGCCGAAGAGAAATTCAGAGACGCTACTGAAGCGTATGAAATACTGAAAGATTCCAAAAAGCGGGCGCAATACGATCAATTCGGCCATGCC
>WJKA01000195.1 GCA_014729375.1 Chitinivibrionales bacterium | reverse complement strand
TGACACAGGATGACCTCCTTACGCTAAGTTATACGTTCTTCATTGAACATAACTTATTCGGGTAACCAGTCCCAGATAAGTGAGGGTGGTCATCCATAATATCTATCAGTTATCGAACGGGCGAGTATCAGCGGAAAAAAAGATAACCACTTACGGACAAGCTATTGGGGCATAAAAGGCTTTTCCTTAAAGTACAAAAGTTCGTCCGTCCCCGGATTGCCCCGAATACCTCTGCAGAGTATCATGTGCGCTCAAGCATTGCAATTATATTTTCGCGGGTCATTATCTGCAAATCCCCCGGACGCAGCAGAAATTTGGCAACGTCGTTCTCGATAGCGCGCCAATCGGCTTTCATAACGGCTTGACGGACAATGGACCGCCAGGTATCCGGAGCCGGGTATGCCGCTTCCCAGCCCGTCTGCTTCAGCGCATTTGTCAAAAGCTCGATATTCGGCTCGATCTCTTTCCATCGGGACAGATACCATCCAAGGTCAAAGAAATCCCGCCCTTTACTGTAGCGCCGGCCAAGGACGGCGTGCAGCTTGCCGGCAAACAGGCTCGGAATATCATACGTGTTAAAAGAAAGAAGAAGATATTTATTAACAATTTGCGTTACCTGTACCGCTCCGGCAGGCGGATTGGTGTCGATTTCTATTTTGACCGAGATGTTTTGATCGCGCAAAGGCGATACCCCGGCCTCATACAGCAGGTCGGCAAATTTAAGAAAGGCATGCCGGACAGTTTTCGTATCATTATACGAGATACCAATCCGGTAGCCGGCCGCCTCGCATTCTTTGCGGATATCAGCAAGCATTCGGACCAGCGGCACGGGCATCGATGGTTGCAAAAGCGAAAAATCAAGGTCTTCGGAAAAACGGGGCAGATCGTGGAGAAAACGCAGGGCAGTGCCGCCGATAAATGCAAGCGATCTGAACATGCCCCGGTCCTGCATGATACGCAGGATATAGGCCTGCAGGTATTCACGCATGCTGTTGACTTTTTGCAGGCTTGTATCACGGGCGGCCGCCAGCTCCAGCGCATATTCTTTCATGAAACCAGCCTCCTTTTACAATGTTTTTTCGCCGCTCAATGCCTCCTGCGCATGTGCTTCGAACATTTCGGCAGCCCTGATCAGTTTGGGTTTGTTAAATCGGGAGGCAAACGCATGCATACGCGCCCTGTCGACAGTGTCGAGGTTCTGAAAGCGCATTTCATCAATAAATTCCGCGGTCACCTCTCCATTGAAAAAATAGAAATAATCAAGAAGCGCCTTCTCGGGCAGGGCCATGAATCCCCTCCAGCCATTGCCGGAAACCGATTGGTAGCCCCAGAAAAGCTCCTTTTTAACATGACGGTACGAGAACCTGCCGATTGGCGTATCGTACAGCGCCGGCCGCTTCGTTGTCACCGAAGTCCATACCAGGATCGCTTCGGGAACCAGCCCGTGATATTCAAGCGCTTTTTCGAGGCTTATATATGACGGCTTGTGTAATTGGGCCGCCACATAAGGCATATACGGCTCTGTTTTGCGATATGCATCGGCAAGCACATACATCCCGCGTTTCAGCTTCAGAAGAATTCCGGCATTTTCCCATCGACTCAATTGCACCGCAAACGAGTGCACATCACCCACACTCGCCCATAACAGCCTGGTGTCGATTACAGGCATAGTGCGGGTAAGCTTTAGAAAAGACTTCAAATCCATACTATTAATTTAACATATTTGATAATTAAATGCAATAGAAATTATGCATGAGCTCACAGCCGATTCGTTCGATTGGAAATACGCTTTGAAAATGCGTTATATCACGGCTGCGGATTACCTGGTATGAATGGCATTGAAATCAGAAAAGTTGCGCGGCCCAAGCAGGGCCGAAGAAAATATGCTGCCAAAGGGATACCGTCAATTTCAGAGACAGACATATTGTATATACTTCCGATACCACTGAGCGCTTAAAGTACAAAATTTCAGCCGCTCAGCATATATAAGTTGTATAAAATATCAAATTTTGTATAAAATATTTTTCGAGCATGAAAAAAGATAAATACTATATTAGTAGTATCCTTTTTGTTGAACACCCCATTTCTCCGTCTTCCGCTTCCTCCCGGGGAGCGGAGGAGAAATGGCGGGGGAAAGGATACAAACGTGCAGTGAAGGGGAATGCATTAAGCGGCAACATTTTTTTGTGTGAGGGACATAGATTGTCGGCAGAAAGCATCTCCTTGTGCGGGCCTTTTTTATTCTACATGCCCCGCCTGGCTATCACACCTGCTGCATCAACTTCATTTCTGCAGCGCACGGCCTTTTACGCTTTCTGTCTCCAGTGATGTCTCGCATAAACTGCTAAACCTTTCACTGCAAAAAGGAGGTTTTCTATGACTGCGTGCTTTTCTCTGAACAGGCATCATCTGATTATGGTGATGATGCTTGTTTTGTATGGAGCGCTCTGCCGGCAGTCGTTTGCCGTGAATTACACGCACGGACCCACCGGCAACAGCGATGCGATCCTGGATGCCCATGAGCTTATGACGGGCTGGGACTACAACCACAACACCAGTACGGTGACGCTTGATAATGGTGATGTGCTGATGTACTGGGTGTGCCTGAATGAAAACAGCGGAGAGGCCGGGCAATTCTGCCGGGCAACGTACAGCAAGAGCGAAAAAAAGTGGAGCGATCCGGAAACGATCGACAAAACTTTCTGGGGCGGTAATGGCAGGTGGGCTAATGTCTGCTTATTCAATCCGAGAAAGCCCGGCGCGCCGCTGCTTATGTTTTATTCCGACGGGTTTACCCGTGTCGGTAAAAGCTATGTCAAAACCAGCACCGACAACGGTGAAACATGGTCGGACCGCTATGTGTTCCCGGCCGATGTTTTTGACGGTGAGCATGGGACCTGGCCTGCAGGCCCGCTGGAAATTGCCGGAGACGCGCAGAATGCAGGATATTCAGCCTGGAGCCTGCTCAAATCGGCAAATAAAGAGTTCAATGGCGGCATGTATATCATTCCCGGGAACAACTATACCGGTGTCGAGCCGGGAGGGGATGCCTGGGGAATCAATATGTTCCGGACCGGCGATTTTTATGCCGGCATGGTATACGGGTTTTTAGTTCCCGATCCGGATGACTGGTCTGAAATTGTCGCTGTTGTCAGAAAATACGATAAAGGAAATGCATTCTATCTTGCCAGATCGCATGATGGCGGGGTTAACTGGGATTCCAGTATCGACAAATTGAGTCTTCAAGGCGGCGGGGGCGTTCACAGCGGCGGTTTTGCCGTTTCGCTGGACCTGCATGGCGGTCCTCTTCGGGACAAGGCATGGCAGATCACAGTCGGCGATGAAGGCAACAGGCAGTATCTCCGGGTCGTTGGGACGCAGGATGTCGATGTTTCCTGGCAAAAACTGCTGGAGCTCGATATCGGTGACGGCGAGGCGGCCTGACCCGCCATGCAACAGGGGATCGATCGACTGATCCACCTGACCTGGGGCGGTCGCCACAGTGATAGAGTTGCTCATGTAGTTTTAGATCCGGACCTTTTAGTTGGTGAAAATCAAACTTCATCGCGAAATAATCATAGCACATTTGCAGCGGCAAACGGCTTTCACGCTGCCGACAACCGCATTTATTTCACCTGCCGGCTCAAGGAAGAATCTTCGGTTACGGTTTCTCTTTTCGATCCGGAAGGAAGAAAGATATGCAGCCGGAGCGGCACGGCGCAGCAGGGAGTCTATACTGCAATGCTCGATGCAAAACACCGCAAGGGCGTTTTTCTTATTCGTGCGTCTGTTAATGGCGTGCACCTGGCAAGCGAAAAGCTTGTGGTAAAATAAAAACAGGTTTTCTTGAATGTCAAGCGGGGATCTCACAAGGGTGGGATTCCCGCTTTTCGAGCATAAACCGGTCAGTCCTGCAGTTGCACAAATATCCCTGCAAAAAATCGGTCTTGTCTCTTTTTCTCACCTCCTCCTTCCCTGCTGCCGGAATACCTCCGCATCTTAATACTATAACCCGAATATAATTATATCACTATATTTATCAGGATTTTAGCGACTATACGCATTAATCACAATATATTTATGACTACAGAGCAGGTGGCGACTATTCATTAAAGGAACAACAATGCTTTTTGCAAAAAATTTTATCTTTCTACCGGCGTCCTTTTCGCTTTTAATTCCTTATACCCTCTATTCCCAGGGCACGGTGTCCCGTCAGAGCATACAAAGCAGCTTTGTCTCCAATGATATGGCGCAATTCCGGGTCTACCTCCCCGAAAACTACGAGCACTCATCCGAACAATATCCGGTAGTGTATCATCTTCATGGAGTCGGCGGCAGCGACAGTTCCGAGATCTGTATTACAAAATATGTCGATTCACTGGTTGCCGCGGCTTACGATTTTCGGGGAAGAAAATTTCAATCATCTCACCAGAACGCCGGCCTTAACACTAGTCAAGGAGCCGGCCTCCGGCTATGCGTGATACAATCACCAGGGAAACTGCACAGCCGGATTACTTTTATATACGAATAATACCAACATTGAAAAGGAGTTTCTCATGCGACACGCAACACATTTCGCGATTATCTGCACGCTGTGGCTTGCCTCATTCGATTTGACGGCGCAAACTCAGGATGAAATCGCTGCCCTGTTCGAGCACCGGACCCTGACCAGTGAGCATGTCTTTGAAGACGAGGCCGATTACAATATATATTTCCCCCCCGACTATGCCCCGTCCGACCGGACCTATCCGATTATATTCTGGCTCCACGGCCTGGGTGGCAACGATACCTGTGAAGGCACGGTCAATCTTCCGATTCTCGACAGCCTTATTCGCAACGACATAATCCAGCCGGTGATCAGTGTGCTGGTTGACGGCGGCGGCAACAACTGGTACCGGGACATGCAGGATTCATACGGCTATCGCTCGGAAAGCTACTTTAAAGAAGAATTCTTTCCCCATATCGATACGACACTTCCCCACAACGGCCAATGGGCGCTGGCCGGCTTTTCAATGGGTGGTGTGGGATCTATCGAGTTCGGATTCAAGTACCCGGAAATGTTTGAGGCGATAGTCTCCTATGATGGCGCTGAAAACGACGGATACGACGCTTTGGTTGACAATATCGATTATATCAAGGTGAATAACAAACCGGGTTTCTTCTGTTACATGGGATTCAAGCGGGGTGATTTTCTCAGGGTAACAGCAAAAATTGATTCTGTTCTGGATTATCACAATATCGAC
>WJKA01000194.1 GCA_014729375.1 Chitinivibrionales bacterium | reverse complement strand
TCAGTATATCATAAAAAAAGCAAGCGTCAAAATGCCTGCAGCTTAATGGATGCTCACTCTTTGTAAGTTATTATATATAAATGTTTTAAAAAATATTCAGTTTTGCAAGTTGCGTCAATGAACAGCAGCTTCCCCCGAAAACAGCCAGAAAGACCCAAGTGATCTTATCTTCGGGCTTCGATATCCAATATCTCTACCGGGGTCCCCCATCCCTGCGTAAGTAGTTTTCCCCTGATGATCCGGGCCATGATCTTGACCTTTAAGCCGTCACGCTGAAAGGACGCAGAGAGATTTACCGGTTTGTAATTCTCGCCGTCATCCCCTTCAATACCGTAAAACCCGCCTTCCTCGGAAAAATGTCTTACAGTCCCGGTAATGACCTTGGTTCTCGGCGGGACAACTTCCGATTCCTGGCACAGGACCAGAGAAAAAAAGGTGCCCAGCATGAAAAATATGATAACAAGGATAGAAATCTTACGGATCCTGATCATATAAGGTAGTATACATTCTCAAAATAGTAGGTGCAATGACTTATGGTTCAGCCGAATACAGGTGGATATTGAAAAGACGATATAATGCCGAAAAAGCTTACCCCTGATCTCGAGCCAAAGAACATGCTTAATACCGTTTATTAAGATTACCAGGATTATTTGTGACTAGTTCCCGAACTGCAATATCACTGTTTCCTATCAAGAGAATACTTGTTTGGTTTCATGACATACCCATAGTAAAATGCAAAACCGATAATGGGCGGGAAAACTACAAGAACCAAATAAATGGACTTTATTAAACCATTCGGGAATTTTCTCTTTTGAATATCTATCTGGCCTATGATACTTAAGGCAAAGTATAATATCAAAAGTGTTACTATCAAATATGTCCAGTACATCTTGTTGCCACCTTATCGATTAATATTTTTCCACCTTATTTCCAGCTCTCCTGTAGGGCCTATCCCCACCCCCAAGCCCGCTTTTCCTGAACCTTTTTGAGGATTTATCCTGATGGCTGCTTTTACCTTACCACCCCACCCACCATTAGTACTCAAATAAAAAACTATATCTTTGATTGCGAATAACTTGTGTTCGCTACTGACCCGATAACAGCAGCGGAAAGCTCTGCATCGAATCCAGTAAGCCCGGCTTTACCAATTATTGCCAATTTGTCAATTGAAATGCTTCCTTTGCTGTATGGAGAAATCGTTGTAAATTCAACCGCAGACACATATCCTTCTCCTTTAAAATTAAAATCGGTATAAAAGTCTCCTCCATGCTTTGCCACACTAAACCTGTTAATATCTCCTACGGTTCCTGAATGCCCTTGATAAGTTATTTCTTTAATGTCTCTACTTACATCAAATATTGTTTTCCCCGATCCTATAATTGCATTATAGCCTGTGTGGATATCCTCATACACACCGCCCCAGAAGTTCGCGCCTATATCTGTTGGATCATTAAAATCAGGGTAAACGATATCTTTTGCGGTCTGCGCTGTCTCCATGAAAAGGTCTTCTCCGCAACTTTCATCATAAACCCCCAGGGCAAGATCAGCTATCCTTCCCACAAATCCGCTGATCGCACCTTCACCCATAAGATCGCGCGGAGGAATGATCCCTCCTCCGACATCATAATTCAAAGCCCTCAATATGCCGCTTCCTATCCCGTAAGCCAGCCATCCCGGTCGAAAACTATGGCTTCCTCCAAACCCAGTTTTTTTGCACGCCTGATAAATTCCTCTTGCTGCTTGAGCAAGAGGTCCCTTTCCCGTTGCAATCTCGTCGATAGCTTTTGTTCCCTGTTTGCCAATATAGGCTCCGATGACTTCTCCCGCAATGACCCTAAACGCTTTTGCCAGGAACGATAATCCTGTTCTAACTGAAATAGCTGTGATTCTTTCTGCGCCAGTTGCGATTCTTTCCGCGACAGCTGCGATTCTTTCTGCGCCAGTTCTAACTATTTCTCGTAAAACCGTCTTGCCAAATCCTCCGCTTCCTCCGCGAACTCCCGGGACCTTCGTCTGACTTCCCATACCGTAAGACTTTCCCATTCCGTCTCCAGAAAATAATCGCATCGACTCATCAAATTGTCCAATTCGGCCTTCAAAGGCTTTAAGGTCCCCTCCCAAACCCCGGGATACCGGTTTTCCATGTCCGGCGCTATGCGCTTTACCCGGTTTACCTCTCGCTGTAATCTTCGCTTTGCCCACCTCTTCCACAGTCTTGCCAGAAACCCCATTTATCCTACCTCCGATCATTTTCCTGAATGAGAACTTTGCACCTTCAAGAGCCTTGCCTCCCACATATGCCCCTCCGATGAACTCTCCTATGATATGGCCGACCTGTCTTAATATATTTATTTTGTTCCTGGTATACCCGGCATTCTTGACTCTTTCCACAATATCATTGATATATCCGGTAAAAGCATCTATAACCGGCCTGGTAAGGCCCCAGGCTTTTTCGAGGAAACGCCTGTCATCCCGGGTCAATAGACCTCTTACCGCCTTATACATAAGGGGAATGATCCGAACAAGCCCGGCCGCGGTCTCCGCGCCGCCGACTACGCACCCTGATGAAATGGATACCGCCAGCACCGCCTGGCACAACCCTTCCCCGGTGGTTATGTCCATGTCGCCTATACCCGGCACGGTGCCTGTGGCGGTTTTAAGTACCGCGCTCAGGAATTTATTGCCCCGGGTCATTTCGTTCATGTCGATAAGCTTATCTATGATCTTCCTGTCGATGCCGTATACCAGTTCGCCAAGTGCCCCCTCCGGCTCACCCTGCGCTTTCTCGCGCAAAACGTCCTCCAAGAGTATTACCTCATTATCCCGTATCTTGGGACGTTTTCAAAACTGATTCGAAACCCGTTCCGTGCTTGAATCCAGCCCCATCCCCTTTTATTATCCACAGCCTACAATATTTTTGATTTTAGACAAAACTCAAAATAAGCGTAGCGAATCTGAACTTGAATCGGAACAAGCTTAAGATCTACTTCAGGAATATGTTTGCATGAGATAGAAGAAGGAACGAAACGATGTCTGTAATCCGCCCCCGGAATATCTATTCTATCCAGTCAGGATACTTATCTGTTACCCAGCCGGGGTACGCGTTTATCTTTTTCGCGGGAGTGAGCCTTATCAGGTTCGTACCGTCGGAATTTATTGCAAAAAGCTCCTGCCCGGCAGTAACACCTCTTAGCTTAAGCGCGAAACATATCTGCTTGCCATCAGGGGAATAACAGGGGTTGTAGGCATGGCCATAGTTCTTTTCGTTAAAACTTGTAAGTTGAGCTATTTTCATCGTGGATAAGTTTATTTTGTAAATATTGTTATATTTGTTTGGTGAGCTTATAAAAACAAGTTCAGACATGTCTGGGGACCATGCTGCTTCCCAGCCACCTATAAACTTTTCACCAAACAATTCATGCTTACCGCCTCCGTCAATGTTCATTAAATATAAACTTGTTGGGGATTCCGGATTCTCGGGATCTTTACCTGCACAAAAGACTACTTTCTTGGCATCAGGAGATATCGCCGGATTCCCCACTAACCACTTGCCTTTATTCTTGAAATCCGTAAGCTGCTTGAGATCACTGCCGTCAATATCAATTGAGTACAGATTATACGGCGCGAATCTCTCACCCATGTCCGATGTAAACACTATCGTTTTTCCGTCGGGTGAAACATCAAACTCAAAGGGTTTATAGTTTTTAGACAGATCTATGGTCTTTATTGGCTCCCCGGAGAGATCCCAAATACGGAAACCACCACGCCAAAAAGTTATATATTTATCCTCAGCAAGAAATTTCCCGGATCCGGCCTCTGACAAACCTCGCACCTTCCCGTTGACCAGTAAAAATGTAGTATCCGTATTATCCCTGCCGATTGAAGTAAACAATATTTTTCCCTCTACCGGTACTATGACCTGCTGTGCTTTATAGTCTTTCCAGTTTAAATATGTAACTGCGGAATACGCAAGGATACCAATGATCCCGAGACCTATTAGAAATTTTAATACCTTATCGGTTAAATCCATG
>WJKA01000193.1 GCA_014729375.1 Chitinivibrionales bacterium | reverse complement strand
GCCGCCAGTTGCATATCACCGACATTCATCGCAAGAAGCCTGTTCCGGTTAAGGAGGCTTTTCCGGTAACCGACGCAATCGCCGAGATAGTCCGGTAAAAGTTGACTGATTAAAATGTCGAGAAAGCGCCGCCGCCCCCCGGGCGGGCCATATACCAGATTGAGATCATCGGGACCAAACGAAACAATCCCCGCAATGCCAAACCATTCGGAAAATGAACTGATTTTTTTGCTGTCGATTTTCATTGCCGCATTCCTGTCTCGACCGTATCCCATCGACGCAACGACTTCTCCTGACCCCCCCCCACCTTTAAACCCGGCCTCAATGAAATAATGTGAGGTCCCGGATTTGATCATATCGCGGCGTGATGCACCCCGCTGCGAGCGGCCGGTGCATAATACATGCATCGCTTCAAGCAGATTTGTCTTGCCAGACCCATTCAATCCCTTTATCAAAGCGCCTTCCTGTGAAAACTCAATATCCTGTTCTTTGAAATTCCTGAAATTCTGCAATGTCAGACGGGATAAATACACTGGATTGGCTCAAATATTTTTAATAAATATGATATAACAAAATATAGTATATGCGCCGGCAGATTTAAATGGCTCCTGCAACAAAAATGGTTGACACAATCGAACATGCCGACATGTACCCCGGCTGCATTTAGCTCTCCATAACATATATTTATACTACGAATATCATCTCGGCAAGGATTGGATCTATGTACCGCCGGATATTGCATATCGACCCATTTAAACAGGCCTGGCACTTTGAACGGCTGTGTATTGAACAATGCAAAAATGATCCGCGTCACGATTATTTCATCCTCAGCGGCGAAACCCTGTGCCAGTACCTTTTGCGGCGCAACACCGCCGCACTTGTCATAGCGGGGACGCCGATCCCCTATATTTCAGGGGTAAAGTCATGCATCGGTTTTATCTCTCCTATTACCGGTCTGCCCCACTACAGCTTCACCGGCGGGCATTCAACGGCCCAACTTGCCTACGCGCATCTCGATGCCATCTGCATATGCACAGATACTCCGCCCCCGAATACAGAAAAAATGACATATATCGTTATTGAAGGACAGGCACCCGAGACAGAGATTTTCTTTAAAAGCGCCGCACACCTTCCTTCAGGTCAGCGTTCCGCGTATTACTGGCTTCTGAACAAAGAAGCTTCAGGTAAAGCCGAAGAAACGAGCATTTTTACCATTGGTGACGGAGCGCGGCTGGGATTCAAGAGTGCCAATATCGCGATCGATGCCATGTACCATGCAGGGCGGGGCGGAACCGGCATGGTATTCTCGCGCTATGCCTCCGCCCTTGTATTGAAAAACGCGCCATCCAATGCCGACCAGCTTTTCGGTCGCGAAACCGACCTGCTGCAAAGCAATGCAGTCGCCGAATACGATGACCTTTGCATGCAGTATTGCCGGCGATTATCGTCACCCACCGGCGGAACAGTAATCAAGCTCTATGCCACGGGCGCACATAAACGAGGAAAAAACACCCTGCCTTCGGATAACGCAAAAACTCTTGGCTATTCCTGCGCGGATCTCGGCAGTCCGGCTGTCCTGAAAGCTACCCGTGATGGTCAAACCGGGTGCGAATGGTGCAGGGTCGCGTGCAGACACTGGCATTGGGAGCAGGCGGATTATGCTCCGGGCAAAAAGGACCGTTTTCTTGATGATTTCGAACCGACCTGGGCGGTTTTTTCCATGCTTGGCCTTAACACAAAGGAAAATGGCGCCCCGGAACATATCAAACTTCTTGAAAAAGTCAATAAACAGGTTATCCAGCCGATCGAGCAGTTCGGCGTCGATATCATTGATATGGGAACAGCTCTTGCCGCACTAATGGAAGGAGCTGAAACAGGGAAAATTCCCCCAAAAGACCTTCCGCCGTTTTTTGCCGATACCAGTTGTCCCGGTCGACTGGAAAAAGCCGCTCAAACCATGGAACTCATGCTTGCCGGCAATCATAAGCAATACAAGGCCCTTCGCTGTATCGGTGACGGCCCCCAGGCACTGGCTGATGCATATCCCGGCATGAAAAACGCTGTATTCACCTGCGGGAAACAGACCCCCGCCAATCCCGGGCACGGGAACCAGTTATGGACTTTCATGATGCCATTCGGCCGGTTTTTCGGACACTATGTCGGCCAATTCTACAAAGTAAACGAACCGCTCCCATCGCCCGACGCTCCGATGGAAGAATACCGTAAATGCTTCAGACGGGTGACCCAAGAACTTTTCGAACGGGAATATATCGGCATACTCGGAAACGCATTCTCCCAATGCGGATTCACCTTTGTCGCATTTACCGAAAATGGAAAAGGTGAAAAGCTCGACAGCGGCAATCTGCTTGTACGACTCCTGAAGGAGTACGGTATTTCCACCACCAGAAATGAACTCGAATGGTTCGCTCAGGCTTTCTGGGCACAGTCAACCGATTTCAAGCTGCAGCTCGGATGGCGCCCGCCGAACGCGCGTGATTTCCCCCGACGTGTATTCGAGATGCTCTCTCAGACATTGAACAGACCTGCTGAAAAACTTATCGAACTGATGGGCATTCTTATTGAGGAATACTTAAGCCATGCCCGGAAGGTCATGGTAAGAAACGGATACGATCCGCAATGGTAAGGACGCCTTATTTCACTTTAAATTGAATATTGACAGGACCGAAAGAGGACCGGGTACTTTTGATAAAACGTAAAAAGTTGCATCCCTCTCCTCCCCCTGAAATGAAACTGCAATCGTATCGGCAAGAAATTCTTTGCTGTTAATAATAATTCTCTGGTCCTCAATATCGGAAATAGATCCGATATTCCCGATTGCCTTGCCCCCGATAATTTCATCGCCGGTTTTTAATAAAACATAAACATCGTCCAACGGCATCAGTCTGGAGAGAAATTCATTATCGATAATCACCCCGCCCGACACATAAAACGGCAGCTCTGCAATAGCAAAAGAAACCTTCGCCTGCAATGTTGCAACCGAATCACCCATAATATTGTCCATCAGGAACGCCGGGCTTTCATCAAGCATCGAACATTTTTCTTCGATTGAGTTGCCCGCGCTTGCGGGAAAATGGCCGGAGGATAATAAAACAAACGCCGAGTCGGTAATTTCAAGAATATCCAGGTTCATGGGATGAATAAACTGCTGCGCCCGTTCAACAACATCGGATGCCGAGCGATCGGTTTCAACAAGCAGCCGCATTGCAAAATCCCGGTCCTGCGCGGTGACATTGGCAAAAGCATCCAGTTTTTTAATCAGCGACTCTTTCTGCTGCTCGAGTTTTCTCTGAACGCTTGTACGTAGGATTGCAATACGGCGCCGCGCAACCCGGTTGTTTACAGAAGGGAATTTCAAACAGACTATGGCTGCCAGTATAATTGCCGTTAAAACTATCGTAATGAAATAGCTCAAAACTTTCATCCCTGCTCCTTGTTTTTATCCGCATATAGTGATTTGTAATAGAAAATAGAGAATTGCCTGTTCGAATGTGAAATCCGGAATGCAATTATTCTTCAGAGCCTGCAGTGTACTGCTGCAGAATGAGGCATTTTGCATAACCTGAATTCTGCAGTTAAATCGTAGAAATCTGCATAAGCTCTTGCGCCATCTATCCCTGCAAAATCTCGGGCACACATGCCTGCCGCTGCCCTTAGCCGGGCTACGGCGGCGGGCGGTTTTCGCAAGACTATCTGATGTAAAAGGCAAAAGACACCCCGGGTTGGCTGCACGGCAGCCGTAATCCTTACCTTTCTGAACGGAGTGAAAATATCTTTCGCATCTCGTCTACGCGCAATGGCGGAATTCAGGTCAAATAAAAAAAGGCGGGAAAACCCGCCTTTTTCCATAAACTTAGCATGCGAATGGTCAGAAATCAATCTGTCCGTCTTTAGCAACCCCGCGAGTAACAATGACACGATTATTTGCGGTGATCTCTTTTTTGAGAATGATGCTGTTAGACGGGGCCTGCAGAGTTCCGTTCATAAAACGGAGTTTCCTTCCACCCAGAGTGAAATACTGCGTTTTGACGATATTTGCAGGCGGAACGAATCGATTTATCGGCACCTGAACATCAACCCATCCCGGGCAGTATGCATGGTCCGGCCCACCGGCAGTTGCTTCATCAAATGCCTCGGCCCCGGCCCCTGTCAGGGCATCATCGAGGTTTTCGCCGAAAGCGATATCGCCCCAAGCATCCACCGATTCCTCGGCACCGGTATTAGGATTAATATCCTTGTGATATGGATCGCCCGGCAGGCGCCAGCGAAGAGCCGTGTACCAGTCGGGTGTCGCAGCATCGATATCATTATAGCCGAAAGTCATGGCAAGCTCTGAGTCTTGGCTTTGCGGGCTGATGGTGGAGTTCGGCGGTCCCCAGTCTTCCCATGGAATCAGCCATTCCTGGCGGCGGATATTATTCTGACCACTTTCGGGCTGAAGGATATCAACCATGATGCCGTATAAGTCCTGCGCATCATCAATACGGACTGTATTATACATGACAAACTCAGACGGAGTGACAACCCACGGATCATTGATCAAGGTCGGGTTGAAATAATTATACCGGAATTCAGTCACAGCATCCGCGCTACTTCCACCAAACCGGATCTGGAACTGCGCATAGGTTTTGGTAAGCTGACTCACCGAAAGATCGATAAAGAGCGGATTAGCCGATCCGACACTTGCATACAGGTCTGTTGCCGAGTGTTGATCAACAAAAAGCTCACAGGCATCATTACCATAGGCTTCAGGATAAATCAATCCCTGCCAGTCATCGTCGGTAACAACAAACAGCAGATACACGCCCTGTGCGCCATATGCTGCCATAAGCGACAAACTGTGGTCAGAAGCATCGCCCGGGGCAGTTCCATATGCGTAATTGTTCTGGTCAAGCGTCTGCTTTTCCAGTGCTGCTACGCTGTCCCAGCAATACCAGAAACAGGATTTCTGGTTCTGGTCATTAATCTGAAAAAGCGCTTCTTCAGCCGGCGACAGGTAATAAGCTGTCAATTTTTTTGATGCATCGGGGGCACGGTTAAATTGCGCCACCGCTAATGAAGAAATACAAAGACATACCATTAAAGTAAGTAACCGTTTCATTATTTTGCTCCTTTCATGAAACTTCGTTGCCGTCACAATACACCCCTCATTTGAGAGTTATTTCAGCGTAATTTCCTCGACCTCCTTTCCTTTTCTAGCCTTATTACAATTTTGCTTTTTTCATTTTCCGATTCTCTTAATAAAAATAATAAATAAAACCAGGGATGTACTAATAACAATGATTATAGTTCTGTTTATATTTTGCCTGTTTATTTTACGTTGCTTAATTTTTCACCCAATCGTATATCGCCCCAGGAATCAACAGATGTTGTATCGCTGGTTGCCGGATTGACATCTTTTGAATACGGATCGGCGCGGTTCCTCCACCTAAGAGCAGTGTGATTTCCCGCGCCTGAATCCATATCGTTGTACCCGAAGGCACAAGCAAGCCTGCTGCCTGCGGCTTTTCGAGCAATTCCGGGTGCTCCTCCCCACATGCTCCAGGGAATACGCCATTCCTGGCGCCTGATCGAGGGTGTGTCAGCCGGAGAGGAAACTATTTCAATGAGTATACCCCACTGCTCAGCAATGCTGTCCAGCGTAAGGCCACGATTAAATTCGACATATTCCGAAGGGTCCGCCAAAGCGGTATCATCTGCAAATGCCTGATTGAACCAGTTGATGCTTGCAGTATTGCTCGTCTGCATTTCCCCGAAACGAACCTGAATCTGCATGAAACTCCTGGTAAGCTGGCTGTAGTCCGGGTTCACAAAATAGGGCGTTGAAGGCGAATAGAGTTCTTCGGCCGAATGGCGGTCGACAATCAGCTCCACTGCGTCGTTGCCGTAAACCTCTTCGGCAAGCGAATCGACCCATTCATCATCTCTGGCCTCGAAAAGGAAATAGACACCGCTGTCACCAAAAGCCGATTTCATTGCAAGCCCGCAGTCGTCATAGCTCAACGGCTCTTCACTGTAATCGGCATAATCAAATGCGATCAGCCGGGCAATATCAAGATATGCCGTGTCCCAGACACTCCAGAACGAAGATATCATGCCGTCAGAGGCACTGAAAGAGGTTTCATCAGAAGCGCTCAATTCATACGCGGTGAGCGTATAACGCAAATCCGGTTCCCGCTCAAACATGTATCCCGCAGAAGTCGGCATTGAAACCGAAGAATATGCGCTAAGCGGTGACAATCCGGCATCGTTTGATGCGGCAATTTTATAATAATAGGTAGTACCTTCATGTAAATTGGAATCCAGATATACTATCTCCGTTGATGAATCCACGAACCCGTAAATACCGGAATCGGGGAACATGCGGTAAATATAATAGGCGGAAGCATACGCGACAGTATCCCACGAAAGCTTGACCGATGAGTATGACTGTACTGTTGCGCTTACCCCCGGAGGTTGTGCGGGTACTGGTAAATGCG
>WJKA01000017.1 GCA_014729375.1 Chitinivibrionales bacterium | reverse complement strand
CTGGCACACTTCATAGCCGCATGCAGCACCCAGCTCACCGCATTTTTCTATCGGATATCCGTTCACCAGTCCATAGAGAAATCCTGCTGCCCAGAGGTCACCTGCACCGGTGGTATCGACAGCAGAACCGTCGCCGAGAATCCCGATCCTGGTAACAGTTCCGCCTGTGGAAATGGAGCTTCCCCGTTTGCCGACTTTCAGTACGGCAATTTCCGCTTTGCGGGAAAGCGCTTCAAGCGACGCAGATTCATCATCAAGCCCGGTAAATGCCCGCGCTTCGTCTTCGTTGGCGATAAGGATATCGACAAATTCCTCCACAAGATTATCAAGGATATTCCTGGAAGCTTCAACAACAGTAAAGCTGGCAAGGTCAAGCGAAACGAGCGCGCCCGCATTTTTCGCTGCGGAAAGGGCCCGGGTGATAAGCGGTTCGTTAAAAAGAAGATACCCTTCAACATGAACAATCGCGGCATCTGAAAAATGCTCATCATGAATTTCCTCAGGAGTTGCTTCCGAGGATGCACCCAGGCAAGTGAACATTGTCCGTTGAGCATCTGGCGTAATTACCGAAAGCACTCTGCCCGTAGAAGTGTCGGACTGAAGAAGTATTGGCTCAACATTGCACGCACGGAGCTGTTTTTCGAATTGCTCACCGAGATCGTCCCTGCCTCGCTTGCCGACAAAACGGGCAGGTCCGCCCAGCGTTCCTGCTCCAACAATCGTATTGCAGGCAGAGCCGCCGGCAACGGTCTCGGGAGTATTGGCTGATTTGGAGAGCAGAGAATCAATTATCTCACGCTCAACAAGCGTCATCCCACCCTTCTGAGAACCGGATTGTGCAACAAAATCATCACTTTCTTTCAGCAGAATGTCGACCAGCGCAGAACCTATGCCTGCAATTAATTTTTTTTGGCCGATTTTCGATTCAAGCATACTTTTATCTCCTTTGAATTGGTACAAAATAGTATTTGGCTGATTTCAATTTAGTTATAAAATCCGAACAGGCAAAAATAATGGATGTCACCGGCGCAAAAAAAAAATCATGCAAAACCGGAAATATTTCGCTATATTATGTACTGTAAGCATCTGCTTCAGGATGCAGAGCAATATTCCGCAGGCAGTGGCAGAAAGATACCCTCCTGGACGCGCAGGTTGTGACGTCTGTTCCCGAATTTTTTTGATTCCCTGATAATAGCTGATTAGTAGTATGTTATGAGATCAATTATCCCTGTATTCGTATTTTGTATCGCTGCATGCCATATATCGTTATATGCATTGGGTGGTGTTGCTGTCAGCATTCATAACACTTCTTATGAACCGGGCAAACCGTTGTATGGTGAGGTGGTTCGCCATACAATCACAAGCAGTGCTGTTTCCCGGAGTGAAGTCATACGACCCGGCCCCGCACGATGCGTGTGTATCAATCCGGAAGGGAGCCAGATTGCATATATTACAGAACACGGAGCACTTCACCTCGGCGGTATCCACCCGGGTGCCGGAGATATTGTACCGGTAAAAAACCTTCATGAAAATTCCTGGATCGACTGGCCCGCCGATCAGTGGGTTTATTACACTGCAGGGGAGCAATGCGGGGAAATCAGACGAGTCAATACATATACTCATGAAAAGGAGCTGGTCGCCCGGTTTCCGCACCGGATTTCCCAGATCAGCATCGCAACCGACCTTGTTCGCGGAACAGCGGTGATTTTCCGTGATGCATGGTATGCCTGTGTATTCGATTTAGAGGATGGGAAGGCGAGCATCCTCAATGAACGCCCGGGGATTGGCGGTGAAATATCCCCGGATGGTTCCTATTTCGCTCACAGTCAGGGCGGATATACGATTACGCGGGTCCGTCGTAGCAAAGATGCATCAATAATCAGCGAGTGGGGAATCAGGAAAGCGAATGTTGCGGGAAGTGCGTGGGGTAGTTTGCGCTGGGCGGCCAATTCCAATAACTGGCTGACGATCACGCAGGCTTCCAGCGTGGGAAACGAAAAAGACAATATCGTGCTGTTCCGCAATCAGATGATATATCGCAGGGACGGCAATGTCACGGTCCAGGTGACACGCAACTCGCCGATTGAAGGTGGCTATGATGAAGCCGGGGATTTATGGATAGGAGACCCCCGGAGGGCGCTTGGTAAAAAAAAAATCCTTCGTTTGCAGGAGCCGGTGCCCGAAGTAAAGCCGGTTGCGGGCAATAGCGACGGATTGCTGCCGTGTACCGTTCCCCTGACAAATACCGGTTCGCCGGAATCGGTTCTTCCGGAATTACACGTTTCGACAAATGTTTCCTGGCTCACCCCGGAAATTGTCGGCAGCGGCAATGATCAGCGTATTGTCTGCATTATTAATCGCTCGCAGGCGGTATTTGTTGAGCAGCGGGGGATGGTTTCAGTCTATGGACAGGATTGTGACACGGTAACATTTCCCCTTGTCTATTCCGACAGACAGGGGGTGGAATTTGCTGCTTTGAAAATCGAGCCCGGCCGCATGGCGATCAAACCCGGAGCAACGCTTCAGTTCAGAGCAATGCCGCTTGACGGAAATGGAAATGTTATCGACAGAGAGCCCGGCCTTGTGTGGGCTGTTGAGGATGGCGGGGGGACTATCGACTCGACGGGGCGTTTTTCTGCGGATTCTTCGGTTGGTGGAATCAGGATAATCGCAGAGGCCCGGCTTAACGGCACTGTGCATACGGCAATTTGCACGACATTTACCCGGTATCCGGCATTGCGTGCAAATGTGGGGGGAGGACTGGTTGCCGGAGAATGGCTCGATGCAGCACCGTTTACTGCAGGCGGAGCCGGAATTTCATCGGATTCTCCGTGCGATACAACGCGTATCTATGCTCCTGCACCGGAGGGAGTGTATGCGACCGGACGCCGCGGGACAATGACTTTCACCTTCCCGCACGCTCTTGTTCCCGACGGTCGATACCGGGTTCGGTTACACGGAAACAGTGCTTTCAGCAGAAATGAGTCTGTGGTTGTCGTTGCGGAAGGCGACACGGTGTACGGCCTGTTTGATTTGGGTAGTCCGCCGGATTCCCCCACAGAACTTCTCGTTGTCGAAACAGACATACGCGTGACAGACGGCAATGGCCTGACTGTTCATCTGGCTGCAGAAGCAGAGAACGGGCCTGCGATATGTGGCATTGAAATACTCGATCATCATATTTACAACTCTGCGCTGGCACTGCTTGCTCCCAATGGGGATGAGCGGTACCGGGTCGGTGACAAGGTGACGGTTACCTGGGATGCCGATGTGGATGCTGTCGATTCGATCGAGCTCCTGCTCTCTCTTGACAACGGAAAGCAATGGATACCGATTGGAGAAAACGACGCCGGCAGTGCGGACCGGATTGCCGCCCGCGCCGGATCGTATTCATGGGCTGTTCCGCTCGAACTCCAGGGAATCCCGGTTTCGTGCTCGCAGTGCCGCCTGATGATTCGTCACCCGCGCGCAGTGGCAGTTGATAGATCGGATGAAGCCTTCTCTATCTATTCGCTCTCGCAAAATGCTATCGATGAAAACCCGGATATTGTTGACAAATCATTCGGGATTCATATTCACGGGTCAAACAATATTGCGGTATCGGTTCCTTTTGACGGCCTTTTTAATATCGATATTGTGGGTATTGACGGTACGCTTGTGTCAAAAGTGAAAGGATTCGGGCCGCAGGATTATCTGCTGACAAATGAAATACTGACTTCGGGAATCTATTTAATTCGCGTGACTGCGCACAACCGCCGCGTCTCCCGCCTGGTCATGATCGGCAATTGATTGTATCCGGCTCGACTGCCGGCAACCCGCAGAAAAATCGTTTCGGGAAATAGTGTATTTTAGAATGTATGCTGTCACAACCAAGAAAACGAAACAGGTATCCATCTCTTGAATACGGGCTTCTTGAGCGCCTTAAACCGTATTTGAATTTCAAACCGTCAAAAGCATATCCGTTCGGTATTGGCGATGATGCTGCGGTGCGCCAGAACAGGGAAAAAGAAAAAATTATTCTGACCACCGATACACTTGTTGAAGATACTCACTTTTCGCTTGAATACATGACTCTCAGAGAAACCGGCTACAAGGCCATGGTGTCGAATATCAGTGACTGTGCTGCAATGGGTGCAATGCCGGAATCGGCGCTGGTTACTGTTGTCTTTCCCGCAAAGCATGCACATGTACTGGAAAACAGGATAAAAAAAATCTATGAGGGTCTTTATGATGCATGCCTGCAATGGGACACCCGAATCATCGGTGGCGATACCATTGCAGGCCCGTGCTGGATTATTTCCATTACCCTTATAGGACGGGCTCTTGGCCGGGTGCTGAAACGGGGGCAGGCAAAGCCGGGGGATTCCCTCTGGGTAACCGGCATGCCCGGGGAGAGTGCTGCCGGACTGGCGGCAATCAGAAAATGGGGCCGGAAAAGAGCCATGCCACGCTTTCAGACCCTTATAGACCGTCACGTGCGACCGCAGCCGCGGGTCGAATACGGTGCATGGCTTGCCGGCAACCGGTATGTGCATGCATGCATTGATGTCTCTGACGGTATTTCAAAGGAATGTGCAACAATGGCATATGACAGTGGGTGCGGAATTATTCTTGAACTGGATTCTTTACCTTTTTCGCATGAAATGATACAATTAGGAGATGCATGTAAAACCAGTCCGCGGGAATGGTTCCTCCACGGTGGTGAGGACTACGAACTGCTATGGAGTGCAGCTCCGCGGTTTGTCCCTGCATTCGATTTATGCAAC
Organism: Chitinivibrionales bacterium; assembly: GCA_014729375.1. Classification (GTDB taxonomy): domain Bacteria; phylum Fibrobacterota; class Chitinivibrionia; order Chitinivibrionales; family WJKA01; genus WJKA01. The sequence goes on along the minus strand of WJKA01000017.1, from coordinate 5,628 downwards.
GCTACACGGATCGGGACGGTAACCGATAAAGCGTCTGGAGTAAGTGTCAGACAGCCTGAGGGCGGGGCGGTCCGGATTGTTTCAAAAGGATGGGACCATCTTGAAAAAAACGGCGAATCTGAAAATACCTTGCAAACGTAACAATACGGCAAGTAGTTTTATCTCTGGTTTTTTTGAGAGGAGCATTGTGCTTTTATGATCGGGCGACGAAGAAAGAAGATCGGTGAGATTCTTCTTTCCCAGGGTTTGATTTCCCATGAACAGCTTTTGCAGGGGCTGGAAGAGCATCGAAGGACCGGTGTCAGTCTGGGAACAATTCTGGTAAAACTCGGATTTATCAGTGAAGATGATTTGAGCAGCGTTCTGGGAAGGCAAATTCAGCTTGAGCAGAAAAAGCGTATCGGCGAAGTATTGATCGACCAGGGGCTTATTACGCAGGACCAGCTCGAACTTGGCCTCAAGGAACAGAAAACATCAGGACGGCTTCTGGGCAAATGCCTGGTAAAGCTCGGATTTATCTCTGAAGAAAAGCTTATCGATGCACTCAGCGCACAGCTCGATATCCAGCATGTGGTTCTTGAAAATTTTTCGTTCAACAAAAACCTCCTGAAAATTTTTCCTGAAGAAATGCTGCGGAAATACAGGGCGATTCCGCTTTTCGAGCGCGAGGGTATTATTACGGTTGCAATGGCTGATCCGACCAATCTCAGGACTGTCGACCATCTGAAATTCAAAAGCGGTAAAGAGATCGAGCCGGTTATAGCCACGGAAAGTGCTGTGATGGGCGCTATTGAGCGCAATTATTCGTCGGCCCTGGAGCAGATGACCGAGCTTCTCGGCACGCAGCAGTCCCAGGAACTCGACCTGGTCAAGGAAGAGCAGGAAGAGGATACGCGGCTGACCGACGAGGAAGGCGCGCAGGTTGTCAAAATCGTAAATGTTATCATTGCCCAGGCAGTGAATGAACGCGCATCGGATATTCATCTGGAGCCGATGGAGCAGTATGTTCGACTCCGGTATCGCATTGACGGTGAGTTGGTGGAAAAGAACCCGATTCCTCTTCAGATGCGTCCGCAGATTACGTCACGGATAAAAATCATGTCGGGAATGGATATTGCCGAACGAAGGAAACCGCAGGACGGTCATTTTCAGATCCGTCACCAGGGACGGGAGATTGACTTGCGTGTCTCCACATTTCCCACCATGACGCGTTCCCGTGGAGTAAATGAAAAAGTCGTGCTCCGGGTGATCGACCAGTCCGGTTCGATGATGGAGCTCAAGGACCTGGGGTTTCTCCCCGGCACACTGTCGCGTTTTGATGAGGTTATTCGTCACCCGGACGGCATTGTTCTGGTGACCGGGCCCACCGGAAGCGGAAAGAGCAGCACACTCTATGCATGCCTGCGGAGACTTAGTGCACATTACAGCAATAAAAAGAATATCGTTACCATGGAAGACCCGGTGGAATATAATCTCGAAGGGATAAGCCAGGGACAGATAAATCCCAAGGCCGGATATACATTTGCCGAAGGCATGCGCGCAATCCTGCGTCAGGACCCCGATATTATCATGGTCGGTGAGATGCGTGATATGGAAACATGCGAAATGGCGGTTCGCGCGGCACTGACCGGGCACCTGGTATATTCTACTCTCCATACCAATGATGCTGCCAGCGCATTTACGCGGCTGCTGGACATGGGAATAGAGCCGTTTCTGCTTTCATCGACCATTATCGGAATCCTGGCTCAGCGACTGGTAAGGAAAATTTGTCCGAAATGCAAGGAACCGTACCAGCCGGAGACGGAATTTCTGCAGCGGATAGGGCTGAAACCGGGCGTGACTTTTTACCAGGGCAAAGGGTGCCGCTACTGCAACGGAACCGGCTATCGCGGAAGGTGCGGGATTTTCGAGCTGCTGGTGCCGGATGACGAAGTTGCCCGCCTGGTGCTTCAACATGAATCGTCCGATGAAATCAAGCGGCATTGCATGCAGACAGGAAAATTTGATACGCTCAGAAGAGATGGATTGAGAAAAGTGCTGGAAGGTCTTACTACAGCCGAACAGGTGTTGGGAGCTACGCAGGATGATTAATACCGGTGCTCCCGGGTGTGTTACCGATAAAATTCCCCTAAATGATGTTCAGAAACAGGCGGTGCTTTATTCTGAAGGACCGGAACTGGTTTTTGCCGGCGCGGGCACGGGAAAAACACGGGTATTGACTGCAAAAATCGCATTTCTCATCCAGGAAAAAGGCGTATACCCCAATCGAATATTCAGCGCAACGTTTACCAACAAGGCGGCACGTGAAATGCGGGAACGCGTCGAGTCGCTTGTCGGTATTCCGTGTGACAGCCTCTGGATCGGCACGTTCCATTCACTCTGCGTCAGGATTCTCCGGCGTGAGGCCCCGGTGCTCGGCTATAAATCATCATTTACAATATACGACCGAGACGATCAGAAAGCGGTTATCAAAAAAGTGCTGAAAGAACTTGATATTGAAGAACGCAGCATTCCGCCGAAAAGGGCCATTCAGGCAATTGCGCGGTTTAAAAACCAGTGCATGCGTCCTGCTGAGGCCGAAAATCGGGCGGGGGGCTTTTGCGAAGAACAGATTGCCCGGATTTACCGCCGCTATACCGCGGTACTTTCAGCGGCAAATGCTATGGACTTTGACGACCTCATTACCAATACCGTCTATCTTTTCACCAAAGAACCGGCGGTTCGGAAGGCCTATCAGCAGCGATTTTCGCATATACTTGTTGATGAATATCAGGACACCAATAATTCACAGCTCCATTTTGTGAAAAATCTTGCCGGTTCGAACCCAAATGTGTTTGCTGTCGGCGATGACGATCAGAGCATATACGGCTGGCGGGGCGCGAATGTCGAAAACATTTTGAATTTTGATAAGCATTTTGCCAATACGAAAATTTTCATGCTCGAACAGAATTACCGGTCAACAAACCCGGTACTGGATTTCGCCAACGCACTGATTGTCGCAGGAAAGAAGCGATCACCCAAAAAGCTGTGGTGCACTGTGAAAACGGGTACTCCCGTACAAATCGTCCGGTATGAAGACGACCGTCAGGAAGCATCGGTGATTTATGAGCAAATACAGAAACTCGGAAGTACCGGGATTAAGCCCGGCTCGGTCTGTGTGCTTTTCCGCACCAATGCCCAGTCGCGGGCTTTTGAAGCGGAATTCAGAAAAAGAAACCTACCCTATGTGCTTGTCGGTGCAATGAGTTTTTATGAACGGAAAGAGATAAAGGATTGCTGTGCGTATTTGCGCCTGGTGATAAATCGTTCCGATGATGTTGCTTTTGAGCGGATAATGAATACTCCCGCCCGGGGGCTGGGGGATAAATCAAAACAGGCCCTGCAGCAACTGGCACGAAAAACGGGAAAGTCCATGCTGGAAACAGTGCTTACGCAGGATTTGTCACAACTGGGAGCCCGGGCCCAGAAAGGCTTTGAAAGCCTGAAGGACCTTTTTTCACTGTTGATTCAGATGAACGATGAAGGCGACTCGCCACAAGCTATTTTAGAGCAGGTGCTGGAGGGATCGGGCTACCTCTCGATGCTGGAAAAAGAAGATACGGAAGAATCGCGGGCCCGGATAGAAAACATCAACGAGCTTCATACGACAATGGGATTCTGGAAAAACGAGCAGCCCGGAAAACATCTCGGCGACTTTCTTGAAGAAGTTTCTCTGGCCACTGATGTTGACAAATGGGAGAAGCAGGAAGGCGCTGTCAATCTGATGACCCTTCATTGCGCAAAAGGGCTTGAGTTCGATGCCGTTTTTATTGCAGGATGTGAGGAAGGTATTGTCCCGTCCGCACTCAATTTTGAGGACCCGCAGCGGCTTGAAGAGGAACGGAGGTTGCTCTATGTCGGCGCTACCCGTGCCAGAAAAATCCTTCAGTGTTCATTTACACAGCAGCGGTGGCGGTTCGGCAGTGTTATGACCATGGAAAAATCCCGGTATCTTGATGCAATTCCGCCCGGGCTGTATTCGTTCACCGACAGAGGATTTGGAAACATGGCCGTTCAGGACAGTGATGACCAGCCGGATACGGACGATCAGTCGAATCATGATGATACCGGAGAGTTTTCTCAGGAGACTGTCCAGTACAGACTCGGTCAATTTGTCGTTCATGAAAAGTACGGCAGGGGAAAAATTGTCAATTTAAGCGGATTCGGCGGGGATTTACGGCTGACAGTTCTTTTTGATGATCGCAGGCGGCGGAGGCTGATAGCCCGGGCTGCAAACCTTTCCCCCGCCTGATCGGGCCAGTACACGAATACTCTATGCATACTGAAAGGAGCCGGCCATGATTGACAGAAAGGATGTCGAACATGTTGCGCAACTTGCACGCCTGAAGCTGACCGACGATGAAATTGAATCGTTTGCCGAACAGCTCAGTGAAGTCATTGAGTATGTTGATCTTCTTGATAAGGCGCCCACGGATGATGTCGGGCCGACATGTTTTTTAGTTCCCCGGCACGATCCGCTCAGAGAGGATACTGCCGGCGAATCGCTGCCGCGGGAGAAATTAATGGCAAACGCACCGAAAGTATGCCGCGCGCACTTTGCCGTTCCAAAAGTTATTACTACCGGTTTCACACCCGGGGCAGGGTGAATGCAAAGCACCGGGCTTCAAGCCGGAGGCGCGTGGTGAACCGTTTCCAGGCACTGAGCCGTAGTGCCGGATTTGATAGAAAGAATTTCAGAACATGGCGGCAGCAGACGGAAAAATACTGTGCGTTATTCCCGCGCGATACCAGTCGGTGCGGTTACCGGGAAAACCGTTGAAAAAAGTGAAAGGTATACCGCTTGTCATGTGGACATATTCCCGCGCCTGTGAGTCACAGGCATTTACCGGGGTCGTTGTTGCCACCGATGATCAGCGGATATACGATTCTGTCAAAAGCTCCGGCGGTAATGTTGTCATGACGTCATCATCTCATCAGTCGGGTACAGACCGAATGCACGAGGTTGCCGGTTTTATGCAGTATGAGTATCTGGTCAACCTGCAGGGCGATGAGCCTGATACGCCGGTCCGGATGCTTCAGGAGGTTTCCCGGAATCTGCAAAAATTGGATAATAATAGCTTGCTTACCTGCGTGTCGAATGCTACAATAATAGAAAAAAATGATCCTGATGTAGTAAAAGCAGTGCTCAATTGCCGGAATGAAGCGCTTTATTTTTCCCGTGCGCCGATACCCTTTGCCCGTGATGATACCGATAACAATGTCGTATATAAACATTCTGGCATTTATGGCTTTACCTGTGAAGGACTTGAGCGGTTCTGCTCCTTTCCCGGCGGAAGGCTTGAGCACTGTGAAAAACTTGAGCAGCTCAGGGCACTGGAATTTGGTATGAATATTATATGTTGTGTGTGCGACAGTTCATCACGGGGAATCGATACGGCTGAGGACCTTGAAGCATTCCGCGCGCGTGTCGAATCCCGGGTTATGGTTGCAAAAAGAGAAAATACAAAGTAATGCCCGAACAGTCACAATATAATCCACATCTTCTGATTGTCGATGATGAGAAGTCAATTTGCGATATACTCAGTCAGTATTTGACGAAAATCGGGTATAGAGTTACCGTTGCGCGGG
>WJKA01000192.1 GCA_014729375.1 Chitinivibrionales bacterium | reverse complement strand
TTGCCGTCGTGGTTGCAGTTTCCGGCTCAATCGCGATTATGATGCTGCTCAAGCTGCTGCACGATTTTGTCCGTCCGCGACGCGAAAAACTGATTCAACGGTATATCGAGGTTGCCGGAAGAATTACTGCGCTGTTTGTGGGAACGATTTCTGTTGAAATGGTCATGCAGGGCCTGCTGTCCTGGGCGGAGAAGCTATAGCAATCAGAACGTACACGCGGTCGCGATTACAGCGCTAGTGTACTGTATCTCAAATACGAATATGCTACCACGGGCTCTTTTCACCCCTGTCTTCGTTGCTCACTCGCCGTTGCGTAGCCACGCTATGGCGGAGCAGGATCAGTTGAATACACCCGGTATTCGCCATCTTCGCGCCTCAACAGGAACGAAAATAGCTCCCTGCAATCACACACGTATTTGAGATACAATACACTAGTAATAAACGATACGGTGACCTGTGCAGGAAAGAAACGCTTATTGCCCGGCATTCCGGTTGCTTTCCCCCCCTCCGGCATCACGCTTCTTTACCGTCGACCGCCTTACGTACCGGTGCCTGTCCCGGCTGTATGCCAGGGAACCGTTTTCAACTTTTTCAATAAGCGCTTTTTTCTGCTTTTTCCCGCGCTGGTTTTGTCCGTTATGCATACGGGGTTCCTTTGCGTTTGAAATGCTACAGCGCGGTCATGCCGCCATCGATTACCATGGAATGGCCGGTAACAAACGATGCGGCATCTGAAAAGAGCCAAACGACCGCTTCCGAAACCTCTTCCGGCCGCCCCATGCGCCCGACCGGCTCATTGGAAGCAAACGCGGCCGCGGCTTCGGGATCATCACCAACAAAACGTTTCACCATAGCCGTCTCGATTATCCCCGGACAAACCGCATTCACCCTGATACCGGACTGCGCATATTCCAGCGACGCCGTCTTGGTAAGACCGATAATTCCATGTTTAGCAGCATCATACGCGCAAATGCCTTCAAAACCGATAAGCCCGGCAACCGACGACATATTGACAATTGAACCTGAATTCTGCTTGAGCATCTGATCAATTTCATGCTTCATGCACAACCATGTTCCTTTGAGATTGATTGCTATCACGGTATCCCAGTTTTCCTCAGACGTCAAAGCAGTGGTTGATTGCTCGCCTTCAATTCCGGCGTTGTTGAATGCGCAGTCCAGCCTGCCATACTTTTCAATCGTCTTGTCCATCAGTTTCCGAACATCTCCGTCCCGGGAAACATCGGTGGCTGTAAAAATGCATGCGCCGCCGTTTTCCTCTATTTCCTGTGCCGCCTTTTCCCCTTCTTCATGCTTAACATCCGCAATTACAACCGCGGCACCTTCACGAGAACACGCCAATGCGGTTGCCTTTCCTATACCGGTTGCTCCGCCTGTTATCAACACTGCTTTGTCCTGCAATAGCGTATTCATAAATCCCGCCTCTCTATTCGTTAAGATTCTTTCGAAGCTCCCGTACCCCGGTACCGCGCTTCCAGGCTTGCCGAATCAATGACATGGTTTTGCAGCGCGGCTCTGATTTTCCTGCTGCTCCTTCCACCGGGTACCGTAAGCGGCGAATCCAGCGCAAAAGCCTGAAAAAGAAGATGCTGCTCCTCCTGCTGTGGACCGGGACCGATATATTCAGTCGTGAGAAAATCATTTACCACCCCAATACCTTCACAGCGCCCTTCTTCAATACTTCCAGTAACAGGAACATTATATACAGCCCAGTGTGTCTGATTTTTTTCCGGTTCACATGCAATCAAACACAGACTCTGTGTACCCTCGGGCATCTCCTCGATTTCCAGCCGGGGATTGATGTTTTCTCCCTCTGCCGTATACTTTTTCGGTATCATGCCCTTATGAGTAAATGCCGGACTTTTCAGTACCATGACGACTCCTGCATGCAAATCCTATTGCCGGTTCTCCGGAGCAAAACCTATTGAAAACATGCTTTCCAGATCATGCCGGGAAAAACAGCGAAACGCAATCATTGTTTCCGTATCGATAATTCCTTCTATTGTAAGCATGTGGTTTGTGACAATATCGGCCATTTTTTCATTTGACGGCGCACGAATTACTGCTATCAGATCGTACTTTCCCGCCACAGAATAGACTTCCGTAATTCCTTCAATATCAGCAAGCTTCTGTGCCGCGACATTAATTCCGCGTCGGGCAGCTTTAATCAAACTTATTGCGGTAACCATAAGGTCCTCATACTCAAATAAAAAATCCTTCAGACTGGTATTTTTTGTAAATACTCATGCGAATAATATGCCAATCATAAAAGCGCTGTACGACAAGTATTGACAGTGATCATTCTCAATTCTGCAAAAAAGATTATCAATACTGAAAAAATCCGGGAAAGCAAACCGCTTGATTGATATGCGGTTGAGCAAAAAATACCCCGAAATTCTCTGAATGGCACCAATATTGCACTAACGCATTACTATTGGCAGAACAGAAGAAAGGAAGGATTTTCCATGAATTGTATTATTTCATTACTACTTGTTACTGTTGGCATGTCTTTTTGTGAGGTCCGGGGCCAGAGCGCGGGAGAAGACATTGAAGATTCGATTATCCGTCGAGCCATAGAATCGGACTTTATGTGGGATGAAGGCGTTGATGCACATCTGATAGATGTTACCTCACGCGACGGCATTGTTATTCTTTCCGGTTATGTTGACAACCTTCTTGCACGGGACCGAGCCGAACAAATAGCAGAAACAGTCCGGGGGGTCCGGGGAATTATCAATACAATTGAAATCCGCCCGGTCGAACGTTCCGATATTCTTATCAGGAATTCGTTAACAAATGCAATTGCATTCGATCCGGCACTGGAAAAAAGTGATATTTCACTGGAGGTGACGGCCGGGCGGGTAACATTGCAGGGGACTGTGGACTCATATACCGAACGGGCGCTGGCATACCAGGTGGCAAAAGGCGTCGCCGGCATAACGGAAATCAATAATACAATACGGGTCGTGCCACCGGAAGACCGTTCTGATAATGAAATAAAAGCTGATATTATCCGTCGGTTTGAAGTGGATCCCTCATTACACAAAGAGCATTTTGCCATACAGGTAACGGATGGAATTGTCAGCCTGTCGGGAACCGCGGGAAGCATACCCGAGCTCAAAGCAGTTATGGAAAAGGCGAAAGTAGCAGGAGTAACGAATATCGATACAGGCGGACTTGAAATCAAAGACTGGGCCGGAGACTGGCTGCGCAAAAGGAAAAAGCTTGCGGTAAGCGATCCACAGATAAAAGATGCTGTATTTGACGTGCTGCGTCACGACCCGCGGGTGCTTCCTTTTAAAATTGAAGTCGATATTGACAATGGAATGGTTACCCTTGAAGGCAACGTGGATAATTTAAAAGCACGAAACGCTGCTGAGGAAGATGTGAAAAATGTTATTGGTGTTGTCGATGTTGCCAACAGGATAAAAGTGACCAGGTCAATCACCACAAATGACTGGGAAATTGAAAAAAATATTCTGAGCGCGTTGAAATGGGACCCCTATCTCGATCAATTTGATATTTCGGTATGGGTGGAAAATACGCGGGTCAGCATTTATGGTGAAGTGGACAATTACTTTCAAAAAAAGCATGCCGGAGAAACCATCTCCCGGATTAACAATGTGACAGCGATCGACAATCGCCTGCTGGTTCAGACCGGTCCCGGCGCACAGAAAAGCGACATGGTGATTAAAAAAGACATTCAGGAGCGTCTTGCATGGAATGCTGCGGTTGACGAAGAAAATATTTCGGTAGAAGTCTCTGAAGGGACTGCACGCCTCACTGGAGTTGTGGATACCTGGGAAGAATACAATACTGCGCTCAACTATGCATTCAACAGTGGAGCAACAACAGTGAAAATGGAAATAAAAATTAAAAATTACGGACTGGAAACATATATCCATCGGGTATATGGCGACAACAGGTTTTACCAGTAGAAAGAAAGGAGGCTGTAATGATTAAAACAAGGATCAGCAGTCATATCATGAGACAGGTAATTGCATGGACGGCCATTTTCTGCATTGCCGGGATACCGAAGCATACCGGGGCAGCGGAGGAGGTGCCAATAAGCGATGAAGACATAACCATGGCGGTAACGACTGAGCTTTCGACCGACCAGGCCGTATCATCGCATCTGGTCGAGGTTACAACAGATAAGGGCATTGTGACGCTTTCGGGATCGGTTGATAATTTACTGGCCAGAGAACGGGCGGTCAAACTCACCAGGAGCATCAAAGGTGTCCGGGGGATAATCAATAATCTCACGGTGAATCCTGTTTCCCGCAGTGATAATGAAATTGCCAATGATGTAATCTCGGCTTTATTATTCGATCCCTCTGCTGATTCCTATGAGATAGACGTAATCGTTGAAAACAGGAACGTCACTCTCAGCGGTAAAGTGGAATCGCTTGCTGAACGACGGTTTGCCGAAAAAGCCGCCATGGGAGTCAAAGGGGTGCGGAGTATTGAAAACAATTGTGTAGTAATCCCTGCAGAAAAGCGGGCTGATCAGGATATCAAAGCCGATATCGAACGAAACCTTGAATTCGATCCGTATGTTTATGAAGAAATGGTTGACGTAGAGGTTGATGACGGAACGGTGGTGCTTTCGGGCACGGTGGGCAGTCTTTCGGAAAAAGCCTTTGCTTTTAATGATGCCATGGTTCCGGGTGCAACGAATGTCGACAACAAACTGAAAGTGAAGCTCTGGGCCGATGATCCCCTTCGGCGTGACGGGAAAATTGTGGTCAAGCCCGAACACGAGCTTATAGAAAGTATCCGGCACAGTTTGCGGGCTGATGAACGGATATCGGATTTTGACATAAAGGTGGCCGTCGATAATTCAACCGCTATTCTGACCGGCATTGTTGATAATCTCAGTGCAAAGACACGCGCGGAACAGGATGCCCGTAATGTGGTTGGTGTATACAGGGTAATCAACCGGCTGCGCGTACGACCGGAAAAACTGCTGGACGACGCTGAAATCGCTGAAAATATCCAGTATATACTCAAATGGGACCCTGTTGTCGAACGCCATGAAATTACGGCAACCGTTCGAAACGGCAAAGCATATCTGCGGGGAAAAGTCGACAGCAAATATGAACGCGATCGCGCCGAAAAAACAGCCTCCCGTATCCCTGGTGTTATTGAAGTCTCAAATCATATCAAAATCAGGAGAACACAATGGGATTATGCCAATGACAAAATCCTCGAATCGGCAATCGAGCGCGAATTCCGGTTCAACTGGTTTGTTGACGAAGAGGACCTTGAAGTCGAGGTCACTGATGGTGTTGCCGTTATAGCGGGCGAAATTGAATTGAAACGGGAATTGGCGGCTATTGTTGACAATGCATTCGATGCAGG
>WJKA01000191.1 GCA_014729375.1 Chitinivibrionales bacterium | reverse complement strand
TCCCGGTGATCCGGTTTGTGAAAACCTGGTGTAAAGCGTCTCACGAACGATTTTTCCGATTTCACTGGGTTCAAACGGTTTTATGATATACTCCGCGATACCGAGCGCTTTCGCCTGCTCTTTTGACAATGTTTCGCTGAAACCCGTACAGAGTATAACAGGCATATCCGGCCGGATACAGAGAACCTCTTGTGCAATTTCTCCACCGGTCATACCGGGCATGGTCTGATCGGTGATTACAAGGTCAAAATCCCGTGGATTGTTTTTGAACAGTTTGAGTGCATGCCGGTTATTCGTTGTTGCTACTACCTGATAGCCCAGGCCGGTTAACACTTCATCGGCAAGATCGACAATCACCTGCTCATCATCAATAAATAAGATTTTTTCCAGATTACCCTTCTTCGTTGTTTCGATCGGCGCGTGTGTGGGAATTTGCTCATATTCCGTGGATTTTTGGAAATATACGTGAAATGCAGCTCCTTCACCAATCCTGTTTTCAACAGAAACGGCACCATGACAGGATTTGATTATACCGTGAACAACCGCAAGCCCCATGCCGGTACCCTCGCTGTGCCCCTTTGTTGTAAAAAAAGGATCAAATATTCTATTGAGCACCGCGGGATCAATCTCCGGCCCGGTATCGCGGACCGAGAGTCGAATGTATTTGCCCTTCCCGAGGCCTGTATCGGCGCACCATCCTAATTGGCCGGATTATTCTTGATTTTGATAACGAAATCGCATCCCAAAAAAAAAGACATGTCCCTTTTGCAGGAATCTCATTTTTCTCTGGGCAATGTTAAATTGATGCAGGCAAAGATACAGAGACTTGAAAAGGAGAAGCAGTATATTTCCTCCCATTACAGAAATCCCTCAAGTAAAGCCGCATAGGATAGTGACGATCAGTACGGTGTGTCAGTGAGGCTAACCCGGTCTGATCATACAATTTCAGAGATATCACTCCAGACCTGTGCTGAGTCTATCGAAGTAGACACAGGGTTCCTGACGCAGCTATGCCGCAACCAAAGTGTATCGGAATATTGTTGCCATATCGATAGTTCAATGCCGAAACAGGCAAGCCCAGGGTCATGTCCGGGGCAGGGTTTCAGTAGTCACCGGTCAGTAAAAGCCAGTAAGAGATTGAATGTATTAAGCAATGTAATCGATGCATCATAGATATGTTGTTTTTTTGCGCTAATATTATCGATAGTAGTACAGATTAAATGTATATGCTTTTCAGCAATTTATTGACGGATAATAATTTGCATTATATTTATTATTCGTCTTAAGCGACAGTTGTTTATTTTACACTGTGTACGTGCCTGCTTCGACCCGGCTCAGCACAGGTCTGTGGTGAATTCTTGAATAATCCAGTTGCTATTTGAAAAGCACATCCGTTCCCATGGCCTGTTTTTCAGTAAATTCCGGAAACCGCTGTTTCTGGATCCGCTTTAAAAGAGGATAAAACCATCCGGTAAATTTTATTAAAAACGCTTTGTCAATAAAACGATAATGCGCGTGTGATCTGAGGCACATTGCAAAAGCAGCTTTAATTATGAATGAACGAACATTCAATGGGGAAAAATCCAGTTCAAATAAAAATCCATCAGGGTATTTGTCTTTGTACCGTGCAATCGCGCTTTCAATTTTCTTCTTTACTGCATGGTTCCACGGTCCAAGGAAGTATTCCCTGGCCAGCGCAAGAATTTCAAACGTATCGAATTGAAAATCGAACATGTCTTCAGTCATACCAAGCCGGGACCCGAACCGTTTCATTTCTTTGATTTTATACAGCGCGCGGTACCCTTCTTTTATGGCTTCATCGCGATTTTGAACAAACCGGCGCAGGATTTTTCGTACCAGGTGATTTATAATAATTGTGTCCCAGAAAATCCAGAACAGCGGCGGGATTCTGACTCGCCTGAAGTAAAGTGTTTGCTGTGAATATTCCGGAAGATACCAGAGCTTTTTCACGACAATGTCGGATATTTTTGTCAAATGCAGAAACAGCGATGGATCTTTGCCGGGAAAACGGGTATGGGCATAATCCTCAATAATTTTTTCGGCGCTTTTCCCGAACCGGAAAATTTCGACGGCCGCTTTTGTATTCAGTTCATTCCACAATGATGAATTGTTGTGAAAACTCAGGCGGTTGAACCGGGACCATCCTCCTGTCTGGCACCATGCATGGATCCCTGCGCAGTTTTCACATGTTGATAGCTGCGAATAATAATTTTCATAATCAAATCCGACAAACGAAGGGAATTCGCCGAATCCCTCATATTCCCGCCGGGTCTGCAGCTCGATAATTTTATTATGGTTCCCTTCGAAAAAAAGTGGATTGAGTTGCAGGTAGCGATGAAAATCGGTATCGCCGAATTTCAGCGAGAGGAAAAAATGGTCACTTCGAATTGTATCAAACGCGGTATTATATGTTTTTGGGTTCCACATCAAGTCGCCGATTGGATATGCACCGAGAGTCCATGTTCGAACAATCATCAGGCGCCGGTAGCTTTCAAATACGGGAAGAAGCGACTGGAAGAACTGTTTTGCCTGGGAGGGCTTTTTGATAATCAAACGGCTGTTGAATTCGCCGTGGATATCGATACCGTCCGACTCACCGATTCGGAAAATAACACCGGCAATTTGAGGGAATTCGGTGAACAGTCTTTTTACGGCAATTTCGAGCAGACGAATAATCTGATTATCATTATTACGTGTATATTTTTCAATATATTCATTATAGAACATGATATCGGTTGTCAGGAAAATCTTCAGGTCAAGCCTGGAGGCGCAAGCGAAAAATTTCGAATACATCGCTTTGTATTCCGCTATTTTTTTCTGGATTTCCGGCGGATAGAAATCAAAAGAGACCAGATGAGCGACATCGTCAAGAGAAAGGGCGTTATAGCCG
>WJKA01000190.1 GCA_014729375.1 Chitinivibrionales bacterium | reverse complement strand
GTTGTAATAGCATTGAGCCGTTCCTGGCTCTTGTCAAGAGCCGCTTTTTCTTCAACAATTTTGCTGTCGGAGTCTGTTTTGTCCTTTTCGACCTGCTCGAGGCGGGTTGTTGTTTTTTCTGCTTCCCGGCTCGCTTCTTCAATCTCGCGCTCCAATTTAGCCACCGCCTCGGGTAGTTCTACTTTAGAAAGCTCCAGTTCGTGAATTCGCAAGTCGACCTCTTGCAATTTAATGAGGTTTTCCAATTCCGGTTTCATGCTTACACTCCCGCTCCTGGCTCAGATAGTAATTAAAAAGCAATCATTGTAATCGTTATTGTTATATCTATTGTATGTTCCGCAGAAAACAAAAAAGCACTTCAAAATAAAGAAGTGCTTTGGAAAATTTTTCAGCCTGCAGGGATAATAGCTCTTTGTAATGAATATTTCCAAATGATACAAAGCTATAATGCCCTTTCTTTTCGATGGTATAGTGGGCCCACTAGGACTCGAACCTAGGACAAACGGATTATGAGTCCGCTACTCTAACCAACTGAGTTATGGGCCCTTATGCGCTGCTCTGCAAATTCATACCGTCAGAAGGCTGCGCTCTTTTTGCTGTGCTAAAATAAATCTTGGCAAAAAGGATATCAATTCTGCCGGCGCTGCGACTTTTTACAGGCCTCAATAAGCTCCTGCGGGGTTACGCAGGCTGTTCCCGGCTCTGCAACGGTCAGCCCCGCAGCATTATTTGCTATCCATGCTGCTTCAAGCGGCGTCGCCCCTGCGGCGGTTGCGGCCGCGTATGTGCTGATTACCGTATCACCCGCGCCGGTAACATCAAATACTTTAACCGCGGCGGTCGGCAGGTGGGTGAATTTCTTTTTCCTGCTTTCAAAAAGCGCCATCCCCTGCTCACTGAGCGTGATCAGCAGACTTGACGGCTTCAGCTTGCTCATGAGTTTCCATCCCAGAGCCCGGACTTCCTCTATTGTGCAGTGTCTGTATGGAATGCCCAGTGCGGCATGGGCTTCCCGGAGGTTCGGTGTAATCATATCAACGCGTTTATACAGTTCGAAATGCCGTTCCTTGGGATCGACAGCAATATGTATCCGGTCCTTCCGGCACTGTTCGACCAATCGCCTGATCAATAATCGAGACACAACGCCTTTTCCGTAATCCGATACAATAACACCGTCAACTTTGGGCAGAATTGTACGGATATTATTCCAGAGCAATGCTGTTTCTTTTCTGCTGAGCGGGTCATCAATTTCCCTGTCTGCGCGAACAATCTGCTGGTGGCGGGCCATAATCCGGGTTTTAATCGTAGTGGGGCGACTTTCCGAAACGGCAATTCCCTCTGCTGGACAGTCCTGCTGCCTGAATAAATTCATCAGAACGGCGCCATTGGCATCGGTACCGCGCAATGCAACAATTTGCGGGTGTGCTGCGATGCTTTTAAGATTCTGAACAACGTTTGCTGCGCCGCCCAAACCGAAGGTCTCGGATATTACGTTTACAACAGGAACCGGCGCTTCAGGGGAAATCCGTAATACGTCACCCCATAAATACTGATCGATTATTACATCGCCAACGACAAGTATGGAGACCGTGCTGAATTTGTCGATTATTTTTTTTTGCCGTCCAGCGGGAACCCTCTTTTTGTGCATTGATTATAGTGCCTTTCCTCCGAAAATTATAAACAGCCAGAAACTACGGTATGGCATGTAAAGCGGATACAGAATAAGCGAAATCGTTGGAATATTAAACGACCACTCAACAACAATCAGAATTAAGAATATAAGCGGTGCTTTTTCCATGTACCGAATGTAGGATGGGACTTTTGATGAAGGCAGCAGGCCCATGAGTATTTTTGAACCATCAAGCGGCGGCACCGGCAACAAATTAAAAAAGGATATTCCGAGATTGATCTGGATAAGCATAATGAAAAACTGGTCCACATATCCGGCCCTGGAGCCCAAAAACGTATTGTTCATTAAAAATAACCTGTAGGCATATCCGGCAATGCAGGCCAGAAGAATATTGGAAACCGGTCCTGCCGCGCTGATATAGATGGAATCCTTTTTGGGGTCTTTCAAATTGCTGAAATTTACCGGCACCGGCTTTGCCCAGCCGAACGGCCCGAATAAAAGCATGAGCGTACCGAATATGTCAAGATGCGCAAACGGATTGAATGTAAGCCGCCCGAGGTCGCGTGCCGTACTATCCCCACGCAACGAAGCCACCCATCCATGACAATATTCATGAAATGTCAGGGCCAGCAAAATTGCCGGAATCCGCAAAAGAAGCATTTCTGTGTTCATAAAATAGGTTTATTCGCCCGCTATATTTCCAAATGCAAGCACGCGCTCGATATCTGTTCCAGACTCTTTGAGCATCCCGGAAACAGTGACAAGCCGATAGCCCATCAGCCGAAGCTCATCAATGAGCTTTCCTAAAATAATATGTACGCGCTCTTCCCTTTCTCTTCTAACTGTTCCAAGGTGCATCAGGATAATTCCGCCGTTTATGCCGTATGGCTCGCTTTGTGCCATTGCCATGACTTTTTCGAAGACTTCCTGCGGTGAATGGTAGCCGGGAGTGTCCTCATCGGGAACCCAGTCATTGCTGTCCAGGTTCTGGTACCATGTTCGCCCCTGCCGCCACCCGACGTGAAGATATCCGTGTGTGAGGGCCCACCGGCAAATCTGCCTGTTCCGCTCTCCATACGGCGCCCGCCAGAACGGGCTGAATTCCCTTCCAAGCCTGTCCATGAGGACCGCATTCGCCCGGGCAAGTTCGCGGCCAAGCACTTCCCGGGTAATATCCGGCAGGGTCGTATGAACATGATCCTGCGCCCAGGCAGTGAGGTGCGGGTGGCTGTAGGTATGGTTACCCAGTTCATGGCCCTCATTGACAATCCGCCGGATAAGCGGCGTGTGTTTAACAATAAACCGTCCGGTGACAAACATGGTTGCCTTGACATTGCGATTTTTCAGCGTGTCCAGTATCTCATCCGCTGCATTAGCATGACTTCCACCGTCAAAAGTCAGCGCAACAACTTTCTTTGAAAAATCCCCGTTATCCAGACTGAACGGAAGCCCGGATTCAGGCTTGAAATATTTGACATTTCGCGGCCTGGTTCTCTGGTTCCTTTTCTTTCTCTCACCCGCAGCCTCCTCTTCAACCTTTAACGAATGCACCTCTTTGAGCAATAATGCGATTTCCCGGTTATTTGCCTTTATTGTCCTGATTAAATCCGCCCGGCGTTGCTTGAGAAACCGGTTTTCAATTGATAATTCCCTGCTTTTTCTTACAGCCAAAAGGGCAAACGCAATACCTCCCAGGGCCAGGCAAACGCCGGCAAACAGCGGAAGCATATCAATGGCGGATCGTCTTGCGCGGACCGGAGATGGCGCGGGCATTTCCGGTGTTTCGGCAGATTGCCGGTCCCGCTTTTTTTCAGTACCGGACCAAGCAGGATCGCAGGTGTCCCTGCAATAAAACTGACCCCCCTTGAGGACCATGCATTCTTTGCAAATCCAGGCCCCGCATACCGCGCACCTGCCCCGCGCAGTGACACCTGCATGGTTTTTACAGCGATGACGTTTTCTTTTTCCCGGTGATGACATGTACCTTAAAAATAATGCTTCAATTCTTAGCGAATTATTTTCATATCCTTTGCATGATAGAGTACATAATACTGATAGTGCCGGGCAATTCTCTTTGCACAGACCGCAACAAGCTTTCCCGCATGCCTTGAGATGTCTTCATCAAATACAACATGAACGAAGGCCCGGCTGCACAAATCACATGCTTCCCAGAGATAGTGGCCCTCCTTGACATAATTGAAGGACAGGTTTCCATATGAACTCGGATTATTCAACTTATAGGCGCGCATGGTAATATCCGGGACAGCTTTTCCGACATTTTTTTCCGAAATATAGAGCGATGAACCTTTGGAGACCCGAAATACAATTACACGATCCTCGCATTTACTGCTGCATATTTCCAGGCGGGGATTAGGGCTGAAAACCCTGAGAAACACCGGGCCGGCAAAAATAACCGCCAGAAGAATCGCTGCAAACAGATAATGGGGCAGCATTTGTTTTGTTAACGCACAGCCAGCTCTTTCCGGACGCATTTTCACACGAGCCGCCTTCCGAATACCCATACCCGCACCGTAGCTGACCAAAAGGCACCCAAACCACATCGCTGTTGCGTTTACCCGGGGCCATGCCTCAGCTATGACCGGATACGAAAACAGAATTCCCGCAAAAGTAAAAATAAAAAAAAGCGCCACCGGTTTTGATATATCTTTTCTGCAAAAATAAAAAACCAGCAGTGTCCCGAGGAGTAACAGAGCAAGAGCATACCGCGGAACCGGTAGATATTTTGGAAAGAGGAAATGTATGGGGCGGAATAAAGCCTCACGCAAACGGGAAACAATCGTGATAAAAAACAGTGACGGGTTTTCAAGAAACTTTTTCGTTGCATATCGATAAATTAACCGGGATTGTTCTGTCTGCGACCGCACAGAAATTTCCGGATATTCATCATACACATGCCGCCAGTTTTTGCCTCCTGAAACCATGCCGTACAGCGTATGTGCAATGTTGGAGAATTGTGCGCTCTCTTGTGTATTCGATATTATTTTTGCGGGAAAAAGCGGCGCTGCGAGTGATACTATTATAATTAAAACCGGAAGAAGCGCGCGCGTAATGCGGTTTTTCTCCTGCCCATCAAAAGTAAAGAAAATGCTTATGCACAAAAGAGGGGCAACCAGGATTGCGCCGGTTCGTACATGCTGTGCGATTACAAAAAGGGCCAGCCCGGATAATGCATGGAATCTGTTTGGAAGAAAAATTCCGCTCCAGATCAACGCAAACGCACAATTGCCGAAAACAAAGCCGACCGGCTCAGTCATAAAGGTGCCGTTGTAAGGAGCGATGCAATAGGAAAGCAAAAATATCATAAGAAGTCCGGCGGTTATTCCCGATGTTCGATAGACCGCCGCGGCTGCCAGAAAAACAGAGATCGCGATTAGCAGCGTAGTCAGAAATACTGTTACCTGAAGATTCTGGCCGGTCAGTTTAAGGAAAAATGCATAAAAAGCAACCGGCAGCGGCCGGCGTGCGCTGTTCCAAGCGTCAAGCACCCCGAATTCGACCAGGTGCTGCGCTCCGGCATGGTATGCCGCCGCATCGCAATAGGGCAACAATCCTCCTATAGTAAACAATGGATGCCCTATTCCTGTTGACCAGGTTTCAAAAAGAAGCGAAACGTTCATTATGACAGAAACGGCAAATACGGCTGTGAATCCGGCGGTTTTTCCGGAAATCAGTTTCAGAAATGACTTGTTGCGGGACAATTTTATTGCTGCAGCACCATTTCCGGCCTCAAACAGCTCCCCGACTGCTGAAACAAGCACAATTGCACCGACCATTGTGTGCATGAGTGCATAATAACCGTGAGGGTAGGTTACAGCAAAAAACAGACATAGTATGAAAATTATTATGCCGGAAAACATTAACCTCGCAGCCAGGGGCTCTCCACCATTGCTTTCAGTGTGGCTGCCGGGTATATGCACATCTTCACCATCGTCGTTTTGCTGCTTGCATTTTAGCATAAATACATTGTACCATGTAGAATAACAATGAGCAATGCGATGTTATTCATTTGCTGTCAATAAGGAATATAAATTCATTTGAGTCAATCATATAATTTATTTTACAAGAAGCCCTATGAATCTCATTGAATTTCAGAATGTAACAAAAACATACCGGAAAGGACTTCGCAGCCTGAAGGTTCCTGCTGTTGTTGACTTGTCTTTTTCTGTAGAAAACAATCAGATAGCGGGCTTTATCGGGCCTAACGGCGCCGGTAAAACCACCTCATTGAAGATGCTTATGGGATTGGTCAACCCAACCGCAGGCTCTATTCTGATAAAAGGAAAATCATCTGGAATCCCAGCTTCACGCAGCGACATTTCATTTGTTTCGGAGCAGCCGTATTTTTACCCCCACCTGACTGTAGAGGAATCGCTCCAATATTATTTCAAAATCAGCAGAATGACAAACCGTTCAATGCACCGTGAAATTGATCGTGTCCTGAAAATCTTACATCTTTGTGAAAAACGAAACAAAAAAATCAAGGAACTTTCAAAAGG
>WJKA01000016.1 GCA_014729375.1 Chitinivibrionales bacterium | reverse complement strand
CTCCATGCCTGTTCCGGCTCCATGCCTGTTCCGGCTCCATGCCTGTTCCGGCTCCATGCCTGCTCCGGCTCCATGCCTGCTCTCCGGGATGATCCTTGAATCCTGAATCTGATTGCCCAGCCCTGTTCAAACAAGGACAACCGATCAGGCAATAAACAGTTTTGAGGAAAAAACATCCGGTGAATCTTTCATTTCCCTTGCCGGATTGCAAGGGACGGTAAACTCGAATGTTGATCCTCTGAAAATATTGGATTCTACCCAAATCTTGCCACCCAGAAGTTCCAAAATGCCTTTACACAATGGCAAACCCAGTCCGATCCCCAATTCCTTCACATCATTCGAATTTTCTATCTTTTCAAAGCATTCAAAGATCGTTCTTGACTTCTCCAGCAAAACGCCTCTGCCACTGTCCTTGACGAAAAAATGAAGGAAATTGTCGCTTTCAAGTGCATAACCGAATTCGATGACTCCTTTTTCGGTAAATTTAAATGCATTGTTCAGCAGTTGATGCAATATTTGTTTTAACCTGTATGTGTCGGTTATAATGGCCAGATTATCATCCTCGAAATGATTGTTCAACAAGAGGGCAATATTTTGCTTGTTGTGTCTGTGCTTCTCATTGTTGAAGAAATGATAGGTATCCACCATGATCCGGCTCACATAACAGGCTTCCTGATTGATCTTCATCTGCCCTGTTTCGAGAAGAGACATATCCACCATCCCCTCGAACATTTGCAAAAGTTTTTCCGTACTGTCCGTAATGAGATCCAGATACTCCTCCCGCTTTTCATAAGGAAGATTGGGATCGTTCAGCAAATTGGTAAATCCGATAATGGCATTCATGGGGGTTCTCACCTGGTGCGAGATGTTGGAAAGAAACCTGGTCTTCAGCTTTTCCGATATCTTTATCTTGTTGTCCAGAAATTCTTCCATCTGCTGTATCCTGCGCCTGAGCTCCCTGTTCTCAGCAAAAAGTTCCTTATATTCCTGATTTCGCTTCATAGCCATATGCCGTCCCGTTAAAATTTGAAAAAGTTAATTCATTTTTTTAATGATTTCTTTGGCCTGTTCTTTATAGTAACTGTCGCTTACAGCGATACCCGCAAATTGTCCCCTGGCCTTTTCGGTATCATCCTTCATAAGGAAACAAAAGCCCAGATACCATTCGGCTTGTTCGATATACAGGTTGTCATTGTGCTCTATGATCTCATTGAAGGATTTGGAAGCATCGACATATTCCCTGATCTCAAAATATGAAATGCCGGAATAAAGTTTTGACCCCATATCTTCTTCCCGCTTTTTCAGGACTTCTTCAAAAAGTACCACTGCGGCCTCAAAATCCTTCTCCTGGTACTTCTGTAACGCACGTGACAACATTTTATCCACTTCGGTATCGCCTGACCTTTTTATCATGGTCACTTCATAGGGTTTATAATACTTTTCGAAAATCTCATCGGTGCTCATGCTCCGGTTCCTGAAAAACAGAAATCCAAACGTAATGAGCAATGCGACAGAAGCAACAGCAGTGTAAGTACAAACCTTTTTGCGAAAAATAGAAGAACCGCTGCGCGGAATCTGATCCAGCTTATCATGAATTGAATTGAGCTGTGACCTGAGTTCCAGCACATCCTTTTCCCCTATGGCTTCATCGAGTTCCTGATCGAACCCGAATTCGTCTTCTGACCCGGCATGTTTCTTCTTATCCGTGTCTTCGTGGAAAAGGTCAAACAGACTGTTTTGTTCATACATTTGATTTTCCATAATTCTATACGTTTAATTTGATTTTTCTGTGATAAATATTCATAAATACATATTAATTTTACTACATATATACATAGTTACCTATATCAAGCAACTTAATTCTTGCCTTAACCAATAACATGTTAATTTACAATCTATTACCGCCTATTTGGGCGTAACAGACCTTTCAGATTTCTCTGAAAGGATTTTACATAAAATCCGCGTTTATTCCTTTTGCACCGCCCACATCAGGGCGAAACATCACCACGAAAAACAATAAAATCTAGATGATAAGACTATTCCGGATCTTCGATGATAATAGGTTCTTCATCTCTGTCTGGTTCACCCCCACCTCTGATATGATTCATGGAGGAAAAATCCATTGCTACATCTGCGAAATCTGCTAGCGAATTTCTTTTTTCGTTACTGCTGAACAGGGCATAAATACTTTTCATTTTGAAAATTTTAAATTGCACCTACTCTGTCAAAGCTTTTCGGCAACCGCTTATGGAGTCATCTCTATTCATTTATACCCTGAGTGAATCTTAGGTTACCCTAAAATATGAAAAAAATGATAATCATTGTATTTATTTAGTAATCTGGTATTTCACAAAATAACACTTTATTATTTATAATATAAATTATAATGACTTATTTTTATAGTTCAACAGTAATATGTAGATCCATAGTATGAGACGCTTACGAGATGGAAATACAATTTTATTATTAGCATATGTTTTAATATTTTTTCTATTTATTCTGAATCCTAACCTTTTTGGTAATACCTATAATGTAAATGATTCATTGAATATTCTTCATCCAAGAGACACTCTTGAAAAAATGATGAAACATTTCAATGAAAAAGGAATTGAAAATTTAAGAAAAGGTGATTATGAAAATGCTGAAAAATTCTTAAAAAAATCCTTAAGCATTAAGAAGAAAATATTAAGTGAAAAAGATATAAGAGTTGGAAATGTCTATTTCAATCTTGGTGTATTGAATCAGAGAATATGGAAATTTAAAAAAGCGTTGGAATATTACTCAATTGCAGAATCAATTTTTAAAAGAATTGATAACGATTATATTGATATTGGATCGATATATGTTAATGAATCATTCATTTATAGAGTACTTGGAGACTACCAAAAAGCAAAAAACTATTGTAATCATGCAATTAGAATCTTTCAAAAACAAAAAGAAATTGATTACAATAAATTATATAAGGCTACTTTTAGTTTAGCATTAATATCAGAATATGAAAATAACTATAGTGAAGCAATAAAGTTATATAAGAAAAGTATTCTTATTGATAATACGAAAAATCCAGAAAGAGTTTTAAACGCATATTCTAATATGGCTATATGCTATGATAAACTTGGGAAAATTGAAACTGCCAAAAAATATTATTTGTCATCCATTGATCTTGGGAAAATAATTTACGGTATAAATAATCCTGATAATGCTAGTCTATATATGAATTATGGAATTTTTGTTATAGAGAAGCTTAAGGATTACGAAAAGGGATTTATGTTATATGACAAAGCATTGCAGCTATATCATAAAAAATATGATTTTAAGCACTCTACAATTTCAAGATGTCTTCAAAATATTGGTGAATATTATGAAAGAGTAAATAAAGTTGATTCAGCTTTATATTACTATCAACAATCATTAATCGCTGCTGAATATAACTATAATGATTCCAATGTATATTCAAATCCAGATGTTAGTACAGTGAATTTCAACTTTAGGATTTTAAAAACATTGAAAAATAAAAGTAATGCCTTTTACAAAAAATATCTTTTTGAAAACGACTTAAAAGATCTATATGCTAGCTTTAATTCATATATGACAACTGTTTCCCTCATTGATAAAATAAGGTTAAGATATGATAGTGAACACAGTAGATTTTTTATTTCGGAAAATGAACAGAATACTTATAATTCATTAATTAATGTCTCTTTAAAAATTTATAGTGCAACTAATAATAAAGCCTATCTAGACAGTGCATTTAATTGCACTGAAAAAGGTAGAGCATTTAGTTTGCTTGCTTCTATTAGATCATATGAAGCAAAAGAGTTTGGAGGCATACCAAATCGATTACTTAAAAAAGAGCATGATGTTTTTCGGAATTTATCACTGTATGAAGAACTAATCTATGAAGAGAAGAAGAAGGATAATCCGGATGATCTGAAGATCGATATCTGGGAGGAGAAACTTTTCAGGATCAACCAGGAATACGAGAAGCTGCTGAATACATTCGAGGAGGAATACCCGCATTACTATCAGTTGAAGTATGACACACGGGTGGTGAGTGTTCCGGAAATCCGTGAGGAACTCGAACAGGACGAATGTTTGCTGGAATATGCGATATCTGATAGTTTGCTGTTTATTTTCGTGGTAGGAAAAGATTTCTATAAGGTGCACTCCGTTGATATACAGGATGAATTTCTGGTTGATGTGCAACGCTTCAGCGAGATCATGGGTGAACAGGATTTTTCATCCAGCATGCGGAAAACCTACATGGAATACACCGATATCGCGTACAGGTTGTATGACAAACTGATCATGCCTTGCCGTGAGGATATCCGCGGAAAGGATCTGGTGATCATTCCTGCCGGCTTGCTCTCCTATCTCCCATTCGGGGCTCTTCTGACTGAACGGGTGGATACAACGGTGATCGACTATCGCCGTCTTCCCTATCTGATCAAGGATCATACCATCGGTTATTCATACAGTGCCACCCTCCATTTCTCGGGCCCGAGAATAACCGCACAACCGGAAAAGGAATTGCTTGCATTTGCACCTGATTATACTGAACTCGTGGCTTCCAGCCAGCAGGAACCTTCCTTTCTCGATTATTACAGAAACAAACTTATCCCCATCCCATGGGCCAAAGAAGAAGTCAGGAAGATATCGAAGATTATAAAAGCTGATGTTTATATGGATGAAGAAGCTTCGGAAGGTAATTACAAAAAAAATGCACAGAATTACGATATTCTGCATCTGGCCATGCATACGATTGTTGATAATGAAAATCCAATGTATTCAAAGCTGGCCTTTACACAAAATGTCGACCACAATGAGGATGGTTTCCTGAATACATACGAGATCTACAACATGAACTACAACGCCCGGCTGGCCGTGCTCAGTTCATGCAACAGCGGATACGGAAAGCTTCAAAAAGGGGAAGGGGTCATGAGTCTGGCCAGGGGGTTCACCTACGCCGGCTGTCCGAGCATCGTGATGACCCTCTGGGAAGTGTCCGATAAATCCGGAGCTGACCTGATGACCGGTTTTTACAGGTATCTGAAAAAAGG
>WJKA01000189.1 GCA_014729375.1 Chitinivibrionales bacterium | reverse complement strand
TATGTAACTATACCCCCAAGACCCGTTGTTCAGGACTTTCTAGAAACCCCAAATATGGATCTACCGCTTTTAAGGGGGATAGTGGAGACTCCGACTTTTACCGAAGATGGAGTGCTAGAGACGATGAGGGGATATAGCCCTAAAACCAAACTTTATTACGCACCACCAACGGATTTCTCCATGCCTTCCGTTAGCGATAACCCTAGCCAGGGAGAAATAAAAAAAGCTAAAAACCTTATTCTGAAAGAGCTGTTGGGGGATATGCCATTTGTTGGTGCTGCGGAAAAAGCCCATGCCATTGCTCTTTTATTTCTACCGTTCGTCCGGGACATGATTGATGGTCCTACACCGTTGCACCTAGTCGAGAAATCTACACCTGGTACTGGGGGGACGTTGCTTATAAGGGCGATAGCCCATGTATGCATTGGTCGGGAGTACACTTTGTTGCCAGAGGGGGGAGATGGAGAGGAATGGAGGAAAAGGATTACGGCGGTTTTAAGGACTTCTCCCGTGATAATCAATATCGATAACCTGCGAAAACCCCTTTATTCCGCACCACTGGCTAGCGCTCTTACGGCTACGGAATGGAGCGACAGGATACTGGGTAAGTCAGAGCACAAAAGTATTCCGGTTCGTACTGCTTGGGTTGCTACGGGAAATAACCCCGTACTTTCCGAGGAAATGACAAGACGCTCTGTCCGCATTCGCATGGACGCAAAAATGGAATATCCTCACCGAAGACCGTTAAGCGAGTTCAAACATCCGGACCTGTTATTGTGGATAAAGGAGAATAGAGGTCTTTTAGTATGGGCATGCTGTACGTTAATACAGGCGTGGATAGCTTCTGGCAGGTCTTCAGGGGATGAAACGATAGGTATGTATGAAAACTGGGCAAAGGTTATGGGCGGCATCTTAAGCGTGATAGATATACCCGGATTTTTGGGGAATCTTGACGAATTCTACGAAGGGGCAAATATCGAGAAGGAAAATACCAAGCTGTTTATAGTGAAATGGTATCAGAGGTATAGGACCAGTTCCGTAAGAGCAAAGGATCTATTCGATATCGCCATCTCGGAAGAGGTTGACCTCGGGTTGAATGAAGGGAAAAACTTGCAAAGTCAGCGAACAGCATTAGGCATTAGGCTTACAAAGATGAAGGACCAAGTGTTCATGCTCCGGCAGAAAGACGGGAGTCAATTACGAGTTGTTGTCAGAAAGAGCGATCAATCCATTGAGCATTCCACGGCATGGTTCTTGGAAACAGGTTTGCTCAGAAGGGGGGTAAAAGGAGTGAAAAAGGAAAAAGGAAAGTTCAGCCTGAAAAAAAGAAAAGATAAAGAGCCCCTTAAAGCGAGAAAAAAACACAAAGGTCCCCGTGGGAAATCTGGGGAAACAAGGCAGTAGGGACCTCGAGGGGCCTTATAGCAAGATATTTGCTAGAGAAAAAATTGGTTTTACTTTTTAAATTGTAAACAAAGGGTGGAAGAGGTCCCCAAAGGCCCCGAGGTCCCCCTTAGCAGGAAAAGGAGGTGGCAAGATGGATTACGGATTTATTGTTCGAGTGACATTGCAGCCGGGCGATCCCCGGGTTTGCGATTACTGCAACAAGCTGCTTGTAGATGAGGAAGGTTTTACCGTTGAAGAGTGTTTTTCAACTGACCATGGCCTTGTATGTAGGCGGTGTCTGGGCGGCATGGTGCCGTTCAGTTCGCACCAGAAGGGCGAGGATGTGAAAGAGACGTTTTGGTATAAGGGTTAACTAAAAGGAGGAGAACATGAAGGTTGGAGAACTTGCTAAAAGAATCGGGTATGATGCGGAGGTAGTACTAGTGATAACAGAGGATGGAATAAAAGAGGCTTTCCAGAAGGGTGTAGGTATTCCGCCAGCTATTAAAGCAGAATTAGTAGCGAAGGTTTATATTGAACATATGCGCCAGGAAACGGTAAGAGTTTATAGGGATTTTGGTCAAGAAGTTATAGAAGAGGACAATTGTTTAATTGTCTGAGGAGGAGTAATGGAAAACTATGTTGATGTTAAAAAGGTGTCGGAATATCTCGGCATATGTGAGATGACAATCTACAGCTGGAGATATAAAGGCATTATCCCAAGCTATAAGGTCGGGGGTAAAGTTGCCTTTCGGCTGTCAGAAATAGAGAAGTTCATGCAGTCGAATAAAGCTCCATTAGTCGGAAGAAGGACGTAGTTTACTAAATAATTGAGCGATATGGGAAGAGTTTACAGGCGCAAAGGAACTCCTTATTGGTGGATTACATACCGTAAAGGGGATAAAAGGGTACGGGAAAGCAGCCGGGCAAAGTCAAAGACCATGGCGGAGCATATCCTCCGTCAGAAGGAGGCGGAAGCCCTGCTGAACCCGGAAAGTTCTACCCATATTCCGAATACATCGATAAATCGGTTTCTAAGCGAATATCTCGAATGGATAGGGGCAACCCGGCGCTATCATACCAAGCGCTCGTACACGACCGTGTTAAACACGTTTAATGCCTATCTTCAGACGCATACAAGGGCCGTTAACCTGAAGGACGTCTTTCCGAAGGTTCTGGAGGACTATAAGC
>WJKA01000188.1 GCA_014729375.1 Chitinivibrionales bacterium | reverse complement strand
GCCTTCCACGCGATCCCCGGTCCGGATACGGATATGCCGGAACACCACATCGTGGGTCTCCACCCACAATGTAGCGCCGATAATGGTTATTCCCGGTGATGGCGCGCTCTCGCCGGCAACAGTCACAAAGGGCTCGGTAAGTACCACTGAACCGGGAATATCGATTATGCCGCCGACTTCAAAGACTATGATACGCGGACCGCTCTCTTCAAGCGCTGCCTTGAATGAACCGGGCCCGTCGGCATCAAGATTCGTCACAGTAATAACCTTCCCGCCTCGTCCGCCGGGAGTATGAACTCCAAATCCCTGCGCTCCCGGAAAAACCGGGATCGCTCGGACAGCAATTGCCGATACCAGAATCGATAATATGAACATTCCTGCCCGAATATCTGAAAGGGAATTACCTTCCGACTTTCTCCTCTCAGGTGAATCCATCACTTCCTCCTCTAATGCAAAAAACTAATTTTTTTCTGCTCCTGATAAGAAATATATTGCTTCCGTTTTACTGAAACAGTATATTTTTATTAATATCACTTTATTTATGTTATATTCGTTATACCAATGAAAAAACCTTCCCGCCGACCTGCCGTTGAAAAGGCAATCGCCTTCATTCAGGATTATCTCTCCCGTTCGAGACCGGACAGAGAATATTCGTTGCCCGGAGTCCGTGCACTGGCCCAAATGGCCGGAGTGTCGCATGTGACTGCGTGGAAAGCCTTGGACCGCGTTCGGAAAGACCGGGGGATCGCCGGGGGTAACGGGCTCAAATTTACTTTCGCAAAGCATCGGAATGAAACTGCCCCTTCCGATGAAATCCTGCTGCAATCTCAACCGGCCGATGTCCGCGTTGCCGCGGCCATCAAGCGCGACATCATCAACGGTGTCTATGCTCCCGGCGCCGAGATGCCGTCGTACAAAGAACTGGGCGCACGCTACGGCGCTTCGTTTTTGACACTGCGCAAAGCCTGCATGCGCCTGGCAAAACAGAATATCCTGCGGCTTTACAATCGAAGATATGCGGTCGTTGACGCCGGCAGCACCTTTTCATACGGCAAAATCGTTTTTCTCGGCTATTGCGATGCCAAAGGCAATATATACCGGGGTGTGCTCTCCGAAGAGCTTTTGCGCACGCTTGAGGCCGAATGCACGAAAGCGGGATTACATCTTCTGATATTCGGATACCGGGAAATCGATAATCGTCTGGTATATTTCGACTCCCGTTCAGGCAAACAGACGCCGCTTCCCGGCGATGAATCAATAATAGGGTACCTTTGCGTGAACTTGCCGAACCCATCGGGCAATGCAATCGATACGCTGTGCAGGCAGTTGTGCCTGAAAAAAAAACATGTTGCCGTTTACAACGAAACTCCCGGATGGGTTCCGACAACCACAATCGCCGCCCGCTCGCGAAACCGGTTTTTTACCGTTTCAATTTCAACGAATGCCGGCGGCCAGGTTGGACGGTTCCTTCAGATGCGGGGGCAGAAAAAGCCGGCATACATAACAACATTCAAATCGACCCTATGGTCACAGAAACGCTATCAGGACCTCTGCGGAACATATACCGAAACCTCCCCATCGATCTGCATTCCCCTGTATTCAAACGATGCACCGGATGGAAAAAAACTCCTGAAACATCGCGCCGGTCCGGTCTTTGACAATGATGTATTGGCCAAATCGGTCGGAAGGCTGGAAAACTATTTTTCATCCTCTATCGATCCGTTGATACATACCTATGCTTCCGGTCTTTTACGCAGAGTGCTCTACAGCACGCAATTATATATCAGCCTGAAACCCAGACTTGAGGAAGCGCTCAGCGACAGATCGATTACCGCCTGGGTGTGTGCGAATGATTTTGCCGCGGTGATCGCCCGGTACTTTCTCCAGGAAAAAGGCGTCGACGTACCCCGGCGTCTCTGGATCGTTGGTTTCAACGATTCATTCGATGCCATGATCAATGGGTTGACTTCGTATAATTTCAATATTCCGGCCTGCGCCGCAGCACTGCTTGGATTCCTGGTGCGGCGCCCCCCCTTCTCACTGGAGGGAGGAAAGACAATTCAAATCGACGGCATGGTTATCGAACGACAGTCGACATCCTCGATTCATTCACCACAGATATAATGTCGTCGGAGAAAAGGTATGTTGTGTGAGACCGGTTCCCGAAAGGTATTAAAGAATATTTGTCCCTGCTACAACAATCGGGTTTATATATTGTGAAGAACAGCGGAATGGATTTCATTATTTTTTGTCACATAAATAACATTAACGCCTCGCCCGAGTACCGAAGAGGGAATTGAAATCCGATCGGCCGGGACTGAAGCGGAAAAAATCATTTGTCCGTTGCAGTTAAAAATTTTGATCGACTTGTTTATTTTATCTCCAAAGTTCAGTACAATGTCTCGCCCTCTCGAGATATTCGATACATCGAACATCCGGTGTATGCGGCCGCGACCGGCGATATCCGGCATGAGGGTATTAACCCGCATTTCAAGCTCGGTATCGGTTCCGTCGATGGTATATGACGCCCGGTTCCGGAAATCATCGATATACCCCGGCGCAATGTCCTCGATCGGATCGCTTACCCAGAAATCGCCGTGCGGGGTCACATACACGATACCATCGGGGTTATTGACTTCATCGAAACGGCACGGGTGACGGGTCAGGTTCATGCTCTGCTCCCGTTCCCAATTGTAGGT
>WJKA01000187.1 GCA_014729375.1 Chitinivibrionales bacterium | reverse complement strand
TGATAAATGAGGTTAACGAGGCCTCCGCGGGAATTATATGCCCGGATATCAACAAGCTCCCGCGTGGTATTTATCTGAAAAAGAATTCTGCGCCGTGTCGCAGACAGTCGAGTGCCGGGGGCCAGTGATGGTGCATCGGGTTCCGGCGGATGAAACATTTCGCTGCCGAAAACAAATTTTCCTCTGAGGCCGGTTGTTGTTTCCAGGTCTGCATCAACTAGTTTCACTGATGCACCGATCAGCGGTATGGAATCATCATCCAGTACCCTGCCCGACACATTTAATTCCTCTGCCCGGACACCGGCGCATAAAAGCAGACATGCACAAAGAATACAGATCATAATTCATATATTACAGGTTCTGCATACATAATAAAACATGGCGGGAGTATTTACAAGAGAACGACACTACAACCGCAACCCACTCAGCGCCGCAACGATACGTAGAAAACTGCGTTGTAACGATTAATCCGGCCCACGGCATGAAAGGCGCCGGTTCCGGGTATACAGGATGCGCATTCGGTGCCGCTGGTATTTTCGTTTATAGCGGAACAGGCGTGTATTACCCGATTTCCATCAGCACAGGAAAACTGTTGCCTAAAAAACGCCCCCGGCCAGCGCCAGTATCTCGTCGCTGCTCAGAACTCTGCCGTATAGCTTGATATCATCAAGAAGACCCCGATAGGGAGATCCGTGCAAGTCACTCTGGCCGAATGTCACCACAATGCTCCCGGGATCATCATCAGCATGCGCGCCCTCTGATGTTTTGTTGCCGTCAATATATATCTGCGAAAGGCCGGTACCTGAATCCCAGGTACAGCCGATATGATACCACCGGTTTTCGGCAAGGACAGTGGTGTCGAGAAGGTAATCATTTTCGAAGGCAAAAAGCTCATTTGATATTTTTCCGTTGCGGAGCGATACCTCAAACATGCTTGCACTTGAAGAAATTATTCTGGCGTTTGCCCGGGAGGTATCTGAAGGTTTTATCCAGAATGTCATGGTGCCCCGGCCGGGCGGATCGACCGGTGTATCAATTGTCACTTTGTGGGCATTGTCATAAAACTCAAATGCCCCGGCTATTTTTCCTTCAGCAGGCAATGCGCCTGAACGGGTGCCGCTAAAACCATTGCCGCTGTTGTCTGCAACCTCCGGACCGGTGGTCTCATCAAGCGACCAGGCAGCGCGGAGACCATCACGCGTATCAAATACACTGATTGTCTTTGCCGCAGAGCCCTGTATGTCAAGCGTAAAATCTGTGTTGATTGTATCGGTTGATGTGTACCCGATGAGATTGAATGTAAAAATACCGTCAGGTATGTGCGAATAGCCGGCTGTATTCGTTACGACGATCGGCGAAACGCCCTGAAGCCCGTATGCACGCACAAAGCCCGAACTGATATCTGTACCGTCAAGAACACGCAGCCCGGCCTGCACTGTGTTGGCTTGCCGGAGCACAAAAGGTCCGGTCCAGACCGATTCGACAGCAAGGGGAATTGTCTGCGCAAAAACAAGAGAACCACCGTCACTAATGGAAACCATCACCCGCCTGTCAAAAGCAACGAACAGAGAAAAATAACCGGAATCATCAGTAACGGCATTCGGGCATCGCGCGCTTGAACACGGCGTCGTGGATTCGGTCGATGGCAAAAAGGAAAGGTCGCGAACATGCACCGGAGCGCGGGGAATAATTTCACCATCAGCAGTTACCGCAACGCCGGCAACGGTAATGCCATTTGTGGTTTCCGTTCCCCCGCCGTCGGCAACCGGTGATGACGGCGACGAGCATTGCAGAACAAACGCGGAAGCCAGCGCAATTGAAATCCGGATACCATGCCAGTAAAAACTATTCATCTGTCTGCTCGCTGTTCAGGCGGTCAATGACCGGAAAAAACTGTATATTGCATTGATATATCCTGTCGGGTGTGGTCTCGTCTTTCGCTATGTCAAGAAGTTCTTTTCGCAGTTCCTTGAGCCGCGCACGGATCCGGAGGAACTGTCTTTCGGCGACAGACAGGGTCACCGTGGAAATATCGCGGTCCTCTTTAGGCACTGTGTCAAGCGAACCTTTTGCCAGGTCCATGGTTTCCCGCTGATAATTATGGATCGTAATCGAATGCCACGCTTCACCGGTTGAAATTACCGACCCGCACCGGCGGTATATGCCGTTTTCGCTTTTTGTAATTAACCCGAGTTCCATAAGGAGCCCAAGGGATTCATTCATCTGTTTTGTCGATATTCGCGGTTGTAAAAGCTTTGCGCATTCTTTGATCGTATCATCTGAAACAAGAAATACTTCAACAAGCTCACGTACGACCGGATTATACCATGCCGAGAAATATTTATATACCTCAGGATCAATGAGTTTTTTGTCCTTGCGGTGATATGCGACCAGTTTTTGAAAAAAGCGGTCTTTGTCGGTATGCTTTTTCGCCTGGTTATAATATACAAGATTGCGGAAATATTCGGTATCTGATTTTTTCAGTTTAAATGCTTTTGCAAACGGCTCAATCATGTTTTGTGCAATATTTCTGTTCCCGTTGAATATCTGGGTGATATGTCCGGGCGATTTCAGGCCAGTTGCTGCAATGAGATACTGATAGTTGAATTTTTTATTCCGGAAATGGATATCTTTGTAACAGTCCCGGAGAAATGCGCGGTAATCCAGGTAATCACGGATCGTTATCGTGGTGAAAGGTTTTTTCATTTATAAAGAAATCCCTCTCAGGGGAAATGCTCAAATGGCTTATTACTAAGTATACGAAAAAAAATGCGATATTTCAACAGTTTTGCGTAAATTATTGAAACCATAAAATAATCATTTAATTATCTGATATTAATAAATATATACAACTTTATTCAAGTTACTGTTTAACTCCAAATTATAAATAAAGTAAAAAAAATATAGCATTGGAACGTGTCTTTTTATATATTGTTGCATAGAAGGCAAATCATGTTACCCACCGGAACAGGAGGCACAGAATGAGAAAAGCAACCTTGAGCTTTTTTGATCAATTCCGGACTGCAGGTCTAATTATAATTGTTTTTTCATTATTCGGTCAACTGATTTCGGCTCCGGCCATTACCGGTGAATTGAAAAAATGGCATAAGGTGACACTTACCTGGGAAGGCCCGCATGCAGAAGAAACCGGCACCCCGAATCCCTTTTTGAATTACCGTCTGAATGTAACCTTTACAAAAGGCTCAAAGTCCTATACGGTACCCGGCTACTTTGCCGCTGACGGCGATGCTGCAAATACAGGTGGATCCTCGGGAAATAAATGGCGGGTCCATTTTGCCCCGGATGAAACCGGTACCTGGAACTACACCGTTGCGTTCCGGCAGGGAACAAACATTGCAGTCACCAACGATGCCGGCACTGCGGTAACACCGTTTGACGGCGAAACCGGGAATTTTGATATCGCTGCGACTGATAAAAGCGGCAGAGATAACCGCGGCAAGGGACTCCTGCAATACGTGGGTGAGCACTACCTGAAATGGGCTGAAACAGGTGAGTATTTCCTC
>WJKA01000186.1 GCA_014729375.1 Chitinivibrionales bacterium | reverse complement strand
GTAAAGGTATCATGTAAAATCTAAAACGTCAATTTCACTTGATTGTCTGCTGCAATATTGCCGCCCCTCATTGTTTTCCGGGCTCTTCGAGTCCGGTTGTTTCCTTCAACGGTTTTTATTGTTTACTTTCATGACTGAATGTGTAAAATATTTCTAATTTTTAACCGGGTAACAGCAGATAAATAGTATAAAGGGTATAGATTATCATGCGAAATAATTATATGCATATATTTATTGCAATTGTTGTATTGACGGTGTGTTTTGGCTGTGTATCAGCGCCCTACCAGCAGCAGAAACCTTCTCTCAATGCCTCCATTTCAGTGCCTGAGCAGCTCCCTGAGCAGCAGCATGCCCAGTTTGAGCAGAGCCTGCAGCCGGCCGAACACGACTATCACAAAACAGGGCCTGAAAAGCCGCCGCTAAGCAGTACCCAGCAGCTTCTGGATTCTGCAATGGAGTTTTACCAGACAGCCAACGAATTCTGGGAGCAGGGAGATCTGGACAATGCACTCGATGCTCTTGACAAGTCATACTCAATTCTTCTCGAGGTTGGCGCCGGTGCCGACCCGACCATGATCCAGCAGAAGGAAGATTTGCGATACACCATTGCAAAAAGGATTATGGAAGTGTATGCATCCCGTTTTAATGTGGTCAACGGGCTGCACAAGTCGATCCCCCTTGTTATGAACAAACAGGTGGAAAAAGCGCTCAAATCTCTTACTACCAGGGAAAAGCAGTTCTTTATAGACTCCTATGTCCGCTCCGGAAGATACCGTCCGTTTATTGTTGAGGCGTTAAAGCAGCACGGGCTTCCCGAGGAGCTTTCCTGGCTGCCGCTTATTGAAAGCGGGTTCAAAGTCCGTGCCCTGTCAAAAGCACGCGCCCTTGGTATGTGGCAGTTTATCGCTTCAACCGGCTATAAGTTCGGTCTTGAGAGAAATGAATGGATAGACGAAAGGATGGATCCGGAAAAATCCACCATGGCCGCTATTGCCTATCTGAAGGAGCTGCATGGTATATTCGGGGAATGGACGACCGCTCTGGCCGCCTATAACTGCGGGGAAGCAAATGTGCTCAGGGTGATACGGAAGCAGAAGATAAAATATCTTGACAATTTCTGGGACCTTTTTAAACACCTGCCCTACGAAACAGCTTCATATGTTCCGCGCTTTATAGCAGTGCTGCACATTCTCAACAATCCTGAAAAATACGGGTTTTCGCTGCCGCCTGTTGACCGTGTTGTAGAGCTGGAATCGGTAACCATCGACAAGCAGGTTCATCTGAAAACAATTGCACGGAACATCAATATTGACTATAGAAAGCTTAAGGATTTAAATCCGGAACTGCGCAAGAATATAACCCCCACAACCCCCTATGCCTTGAATGTGCCAAGGGGAAAATCAGAAGTATTACTGGCAAAACTCAGCGATATCCCTATTTATGTGCCGCCTGTTCCGCCGTACATCGTTCACCGGGTGCGCAGGGGAGAGTCTTTATCAACGATTGCTGAAAAATACCGGTCATCCGTCCGCGCTATCATTTCCATGAACGGCCTCAAAAACAGACACTTCATCAGAATCGGACAGCGGCTGAAAGTACCCAGCAGCAGGAAGGCATACAGCCGTGTGCGCCCGCCCATCCGTACCACCAAGCTCAAAGGAAACCTCACAGAGTATGTTGTAAGAAAAGGGGACTCGCTCTGGGAGATTGCAAAGCGGTTCAACACGAGAACAAAAACCATTATATCCCTGAACAATCTCAAAACCACACGCCTGACCGTAGGACAGGTGATCCTGATACCCAAACGGGTTGTTGACGGTTCGAAGCAGAAGGTGTCCTATGAAGTGCGGCAGGGTGATTCTCCCTACACCATTGCCAGGAAATACAGCATGAGCCTTGCCCAGTTCCTCAAGATCAACAACCTCACGCCGCGCTGCACCATCTTCCCGGGGCAGAAAGTTTATGTAATGGTACACTAGATGGACATACAGAAGAAAAACGTCGGCTTGATAGGGCTCGGGTACTGGGGTAAAAACCTGCTGCGCTGTCTCCATGAACTGGGCGTTCTTCACACGGCATGCGACCTGTCCCCCACGGTCATTGCAGAGCGAAGTGAAGCCTTTCCTGACGCACATTATACCTCTTCAATGGATGAACTGATCAGCAGCCCCGACATCCAGGCAGTGGTCATCAGCGCACCTGCATCCGCGCATTACGATATAACCAGACAATGCCTTTCTGCCGGCAAAGACGTGTTTGTAGAAAAGCCTCTTGCCCTGACCGTTGCCCAGGGCCTCGATCTGGTGGCTCTTGCCGAACAGAAGGAAAAGATCGTAATGGTCGGCCATATTCTCAACTATCATCCGGCAGTTATTAAGCTTAAAGAGCTGGTTTCCAGCGGGGAGCTGGGGAAAATTCAGTACATTTACTCCAACCGGCTTAACATCGGCAAACTCAGAATAGAAGAAAACATTCTGTGGAGCTTTGCGCCCCATGATATTTCAATCATATTAATGCTCCTGGGAGAAGAGCCGGTAAAGGTATCTGCCTGCGGCGGTGCATATATCAACAAGAATATTTATGATACCACGCTGACCACACTTGAATTCAAGGACGGCATAAAAGGCCATATTTTTGTAAGCTGGCTGCATCCTTTCAAGGAGCAGAAACTGATTGTGGTCGGATCGCGGTCGATGGCGGTTTTTGATGATATGAGCCGGGAAAAGCTCTTTCTCTATCCCCACCGGATCAACTGGATGGAGGGGAGGATACCGGTAGCACAGAAGGCTCAGTACATACCTGTCCCGCTCGAAACAGGAGAGCCCCTCAAAATGGAGCTTGCCCATTTTGTGGAGTGCATTGAAACACGAGATGCCCCCCGCACTGACGGCCGTGAAGGCCTCCGGGTACTGAAGGTCCTTGAGCAGGCGGAAAAAAATCTGGTCAGTGATGCCGGAATCCGCACGCACGCCGATGCCGGAAATTATTTTGTGCATGAAACAGCTTCTGTAGATGACGAAGTAAGCATCGGCGACGGGACAAAAATCTGGCACTATTCCCATGTTCTTTCGCGAACGGTTATCGGGCAGCGGTGCATTGTCGGTCAGAATGTATCCATCGGTCCCGATGTTTCCGTAGGAAACGGCTGCAAGATTCAGAACAATGTATCGGTGTACAAGGGAGTTGTTCTGGAAGACGATGTGTTCTGCGGCCCCTCCTGTGTTTTTACCAATATTTATAATCCCCGGGCGTTCATAGAAAGAAAAGACCAGTTCGTCAGGACAACCGTAAAGCAGGGGGCAACCCTGGGAGCAAACTGCACCATCGTCTGCGGGACGGTCATCGGC
>WJKA01000185.1 GCA_014729375.1 Chitinivibrionales bacterium | reverse complement strand
CCTGAAGATTAGGTCTGATCTGGTCAATGACCTGCTTAACTTGTTCCTTCACAATTAAGTCCTTTCTTGTATCAATTACGCTTCCTGCAATCAATTATATGTTGTAAAATATATGATCGGAAGCGCGCGCGTATTGAAATTCTCGCTTAAGACCCCTTTTTCACGGATAATCCGGTCATATATACTATTTTGACTATTCTGCAAGAAAAAATCACTAAAGAAATGCCTTTTTCTGCCGATAATTCTAGCAGGGTAAAGTATAAGCAGATGAGAAATTAGCCGGTTGAGGCAAAAAAAGGCAAAGATTCTATAACCTTTGCCTTCAGATGCTTGGAAAGAGAAACGGCATTTTCTCTCACTTCTCTTATCGGCATATTTTATTAATTATTAAGTTTTTTATTATGATTTCAGAAATTTCTTCATATAATCCTTCTGGAAACAGCGGAATGTCCGGTGCACGGACGCGCAAAAACAACAGCAGTTCCGCTCCGCACCCTCCGGATGAGTCCGGCAAAAGAACAGCCAGTTCTTCTGTACGAGATGATTTGATCAATTCTGTAAAATCCCGCATCAAGAACGGCTATTATAATTCGGATATGGTTGTGGATGATCTCAGCGATTCATTTGCCAGGGTGCTTAATCAGAAGATATAAGCAGTTCTATTTATACCGTAATCGCGTGCCTGTTTCCCGTGTTTTTTTCCGGAAAGTTCTATTGCCCCGGGTTCTGCGCCGGTGAATGATCCAGGCGCGGATTTGTAACCGGTTTCAAAACACTGTGCCGGGCAGAAACTGCGCGCGTAATTGATAAAGGTGCCTTAAATTTATTTAAATCACCGTTTTAATGCTTGACTTGCCTGATGAAGCACAGTAGAATTTAAGGTCATATGAATTGGTATGCTGCACTTATATTACATTTTCGGGGAGAGCGTATTATGAATTACCGGCGCGCATGGACGGTTATTGCCCTTTCAGCAGTATGCGGCGCACTGTTGATACTTTCGTGTACAAAGAAACCGCGACGGAATTTTTATCCGGTTGTGGATGTCGTCGTGGGCGATTGTAAAGTAATGCCCGAAGGGCGGGAAGCAAAATCGATTACAAAGGGCATGCAGCTCAGCCCCGGAAATGTAGTGATTGTTCCGGACGATTCAAAGCTGAAATTGACAGTCGGCAACGAAAACGGCATTTATCTGAATGAAAACACCGAATTGAGCATTGAAGCCATGAATACGAATGACGGCACTAAATGTCTTCACTTGAATTTTTCAAAAGGGGAAATGTATTCGGCGCTAAATGATATTGAAGCACTTCAAAATACCTTTTCGATATCAACGGGTAATGCGGCGTTTCTGGTCAGAGAAAATGCTCATTTTGCATTGTACTATATGGATAACAGGTCGCTGGTGATTTCTTTGCATGGAAAGATTGCCTGCACTCCGCGACGGGGCGATGAATTTGTTTTGCCCTCATGCCAGAAGGCATTGATCGACGCGTCCGGTGTTCTGAAGACCGGGGTGGCCCGGGTTGATGAAGAAAACCTTGCCACATGGGTAAGCAAGTCCGCAATAGCGTCTTCGCTGGCCCGTTCCGGGTGCACGCCGGTTGCTGGTAAAGCCGAAAATCTTCCACCGATCTGGATTGAAGAGCCGCAGGCTGCGGCAACTGTCGGTAAAATGTATCGTGATACGCTTTTCGCCCGGGACCCTGAAAGCACAAAAGTGGTATTCAGCCTTGCTGAGGCACCGCGGGGAATGCTCGTTGATTCAATTTCCGGTATTCTCAAATTCACACCGGAGGATGCCGGTAATTTTCCGGTACTTGTGCTCGCGCGTGATGCCGGAGGAGAAACCGCCGAACTCCGCTTCACGTTGAATGTTGAAAAACAGGAGCCGCAATTGCGGGCATACATTTCATGCCCGAAACAGGCATCACCCGGCGAGGCGCTCACCATAGACGCCTCGCGGTCGCAAAACGAGCCTGCGGGCATGCGGGGGCTGGTGTTCCGGTTTGATGTTGACGGAGACGGAAAATGGGATTATCCCTCGGGAGGCGGTTTCGGCAAAAATCCTCGTGTCAAGCACACCTATGCGCGGCAGGGTGAATACCGCATTAAAGCACAGATCAAAAACAGTGAGGGTGCACGTGCAACAACCGGCCGCAAAATTATCGTCAACAGTTCCCCGGTCGCCCAGATCTCAGTAACCCCTTCATCCGGAACAATCGGCACCGAATTCACTTTTGATGCATCCGGTAGTACCGACGGCAAAAAACCGGCTGATGAATTATCCGTACGGTGGGACTTTGACGGCGATGGAAGCTGGGATTATCCGCAGGAAAAGGGGTTTGCAAAAGAAAAAACGGCACAATGGTCGTGGGAAAAACAGGGAAACTATATCGTGACCTGCGAAGTGCGGGACCGGTACGGCGCAGTGGCATCCACCAAAATAACGGTAACGGTCAGTGAGGCGTTGGAGATTCAATCAATAGAAGGGCCGGATTCGGCTGGCGTGGGGCAGAAACTGACATTTGTCTGCAACTTGGTTTCATCCGATACCGGCGGGATTATGTATAGCTGGAATTTTCACGGGGACGAAAAACCTGAACAGGAAGGCCCCGGCCCGAAAGGTACCGTACAATATGACAAAGAGGGCACATATTCAATCACCTGTACGGTTAAAGACAGGGAAGGAAGAATTGCGCAAAAATCAAAAACAATTACAATTACCAACGCACCGCCGGTTGTCGATGCCATGGGGCCGTATAAAGTGCAGGTAAACTCGATGCTCTCGGTTGTGGGGAAAGCGTCCGATCCGGACAACACTATAGTTTCTTATTCCTGGGATTTTGATAATGATGCTAAAGACGACTGGTCCTCGTCGGAGCATTCGCGCGCCAGTTTTTCCTACAAGTCGGCCGGAGAATATATTGCGCGGTTGACGGTGAAAACCGATGACGGGAAAAGCGCAGTTGATTCTGCACAGGTGATTGTTTTTAACGAACCCCCGCGTGCATTTGCAGGAGAAGATGTGATTTCCCGGAAAAATCGTGATGTGTTGCTGAAAGGCACCGGAAAAGACAAGGACGGGACTATAGCAAAATACGAATGGGATTTTGATAATGATGGAACATTTGACTGGTCATCCGGAGACACGGGATATGTCGAACATGAATTTGCGGAATTTTCCACCGCTGTGCTGAAAGTCACCGATGCTGACGGTGAAACCGGATATGATACAATCAGGATAGTCATTTGTCCGGATGGAATGGAGCCTGTTCGGGAGGGAAAATTCTGCATTGACAGATATGAATGGCCCAATGAACGCAATGAAGAACCGGTTGGAAATATCACCTGGAAAGAGGCTGCCCGAAAATGTGCAAGCGTTGGAAAACGACTGTGTTCAAGCGCGGAATGGGAACTGGCCTGTTCGGGCGGTGGAAGAAAAAAATATGTATACCCGTACGGAAACAAGTTCGATGTTGAAAAATGTAACACACTTGGCAACAGCTGGAGCGACAATAAACCGACCAAATGCGGCAAATATCCGGAATGCGAAAGCAGGTATGATGCAGCCGACATGAGCGGCAATTATGCAGAATGGACATCCGGCGGCACTGAAACCGATGCGTATGTTTACGGCGGGTCCTGGCAAAGCACCGAAAAAGACAGCCGGTGCACCTCACGAGTCCTTTTATCAAAAGACAGGAAGTATTTTTATGTCAGTTTCAGATGCTGCAAATAATTTTACATAAAATACGGGTATTTTATACCGAGCGCAACAGATGGTGGATTCCCCTCGGTGCTGGCATTCTCTATGCCCTCAGTCTTCCACCGTTCAATCATCATACCCACCCCCTGCTGTTCCCGTTTCCGTTTTTAAGCTTTTTTGTTTTTGTGCCGCTTTTTTTCTTTGCCTGCGGAAAATCAATAAAGAAAGCGCTTTTTCATTCGTACCTGTTCGGTATCTCCGCATCTCTTGCACAATTTTACTGGGTTGCCAATGTTGTTGCTGAAGGCCTCTGGCATCTGATACTGATCGGCCTTGGGCTAATGGCGCTTGTTGTGGGATTGAATTATCTCATTGCAGGTTTTCTCTTTCGCTTGATTATCAAAAGATTCGGTACATACTCGTATCTGCTGTTTCCTTCGGTCTGGGTTGCTATTGAATTTTGCAGGAGCATTACTCAGATTGCGTTTCCCTGGGCGCTGCTGGGGTATTCCGTTGCGCCGGTGGTGCCACTGGCGCAATTATCGTCTGTTGTCGGTGTCTACGGATTTTCGTTTATTATCATGCTTGGGAATATGCTTGCATGGAGACTGATCGGTGAGGCGGCTGAGGGCACTGTGAAGAAACAAAGTCTTGCGGCGCCCGCACTATTTATTGCTTTCATCGTAATCGCGGGGACCGGCGGCCGGATTCGGCTGCTGCTTGCCCGGAAGAGTCGCGAACATATCAGGACCGTTCTGGTTCAGACCAATATTAACCAGAACCAGTGGGGAAACCGTTCGCTTGACACTTCGTTTGCCATTGCCGAAACCTTGACTTATAAGGCTGCGCGCGGCGATCCGGGCCTGATAATTCTGCCTGAAAGCGCATTGCTGTGCTATCTTCTTCACCGGCGACCGCTGAAAAACCGCGTGCATGCCTGGATGGATTCGGTAAAAACGCCGATGATTATCGGGACGCTTGACTGGAAGCACGCGCCGGAGAATTCCTGTTACCGGCGCTATGTATATAATACCGCGCTGTTCCTGGATACGGCGAATAAAGAATTTGAAACGTATTACAAAATCAAGCTTGTACCATTCAGCGAGGCCATGCCGTTTGAAAATATCCTGCCTGTTTTAAGCCGGGTCAACCTTGGCGAAGCTGATTTTCAGAGGGGAACAGAGTATACTGTTTTTCAGGTCGATAAGCACTGCCGGGCAGCGCCCTTTATCTGCTACGAAATCATCTTTCCCGGGTATGTCCGGCGGCGGATTGCCAAAGGTGCCACGCTGCTTGTCAATATCACCAATGACGGCTGGTTCGGGAAATCATCCGCACCGTTTCAGCATGCAGAGATGGCACGAATGCGGTGCATTGAAAACGGAATACCGCTTGTCCGCTGCGCCAACTCGGGAATCAGCATGATCGTGGATCAGTATGGACGGGTTATTCGAAGGAAAGGGCTTTACGAACGCGGATTGCTTGAAAGCGAGGCTCCGCTCGGGCACTATCCGACGATATATACCCGTCTGGGAGACTGGCCGGTGGTTGTGTCATTCCTCATAATCCTGCTTGGTTGCGGGAAACTCTTCCCACTGTATAACAAAAAGCGTATCGCCCGCCCGCCCGAGCATGCTGAATGAGTTTCTGCTGAGAGTCCCCGAAAAAATTTCCCTGGCGTTTTTAAAAATGTGTGCCGCAGTTTCTTCCTGCGCAATACGGGAATACCGTACG
This sequence comes from Chitinivibrionales bacterium, assembly GCA_014729375.1. Lineage (GTDB taxonomy): Bacteria > Fibrobacterota > Chitinivibrionia > Chitinivibrionales > WJKA01 > WJKA01. The sequence goes on along the minus strand of WJKA01000185.1, from coordinate 369 downwards.
GTGTACGGGCCGGTAAGCACCGCATCGGAATTGCCGGCCGGTTTTCCGGAATCAAGCCCCCGCACAATTGCCGTGCACCCGAGCGCAAGATTGTTAACCAGCGATTTCGAATACGGAGGAAACCATTTCTGGACCTGGATATTATCCGGAGTAACGGTGAATTTTCCAAGAACCGTTGCAAGCTGGTCCACAACGCCGCCGATTATTGAATCGGGCCGGGTCATTACCTGGAGCATGGACATCGTTGTGCCATCACCCGAATACAGAGTGCAGGCGCCGCCCAGGATGCGTGCTCGCCAGGGCGCGGGCGAACGGGTCTGGTGCCGCGAGTGCGTGCAGAAAAGAAGAAACGCCGTGATGCACAGGAGT
>WJKA01000184.1 GCA_014729375.1 Chitinivibrionales bacterium | reverse complement strand
GTCCTGTAGCTCAGCCGACCGAAATCCATACAGTGTCTCCCTCCAGAAGAAAACCATCATGCGATTACGTGAATGATTGCGGCGGCTGTGACTGGCAACACATGACCCATCCGGCCCAATTGCAGGCAAAAAAGGATATCTATATCGACTGCCTTCAGCGAAACGGAAGGTTACGCGAAATCCCTCCCATGCAGACATTCAGTGCTCATGAATGGAACTACCGCCTGCGCGTGCAACTCAAGGTTAATCCGGCTCAGCGCACCAGAGGATTCTATCGTCGCGGCACCAATGAAATTGTCAACCTCAACGGATGCAGACTCCTTGCCGAACGGCTGAACAGGCTGCTGCATAATACCAACCTGCTCTTTTCAAACCTCCCCCCCTCGACAACTGAACTCAAAGCAATCTGCGGCAGTGACGGCTCCCTGGCCAGCTATCCTCGTATTGATGGATACACATCAGACCGGACGCTGATCGAGACAGCCGACTCCAGGCTGGCTGTCTCGGGAAAAGGCTTTTTTCAGAGCAACAGGTATCTTCTGGAACCGCTTGGCAAATGGGCAGGGCCGTGGCTTGAGGGAACGCATTTTGTCGACTTGTACGGCGGCGGTGGATTTTTCTCGGTTATGCTCGGCGGCTCATTTACCGGGGGATTATGTATTGATAATGATTTCGAATGCATTGCACTCGCGCAGGAAAATATTCGAGTCAATGAACTACCCCACATTTCAGCCCAACATGTTTCCGCCGAAAATTATCTTCGAAATCGTTGCCAGAAAGAGATCGATTGCGTTATTGTTGACCCCCCTCGTCCGGGGCTGACCCGGAATGCCCGCCGGGGTATTGCATCGCTTAACCCCCGCATAATACTGTATGTCTCCTGCAATCCATCAACCCAAGCCAGAGATATCGGCTACTTTGTTAACAGAAAGGGATATTCCATCTTTAAAACCGCCCTTTTTGATCTCTACCCGCAAACGCACCATATGGAAACAGCAGCGCTGTTATGCAAATAAGAACAGTTTTGCCTGTAATCCGTGTTTTACAGGACCAATAAAGAATCCGCTATTTATTTTGTTTCCGCTTCCGGAAAAGGAATGACCGCTGGAAGAGTTCCTGCTCGTTAAGTTCATCAATCAAGCCATCGACGGCTGAAAGATCTTTGCCTGAAACAGAACGGGAAAGCGGCGATTGAATGTTGTGTGAAGCATTTTCCTCGTCCGGATCGTGTAATCCCGGATGCAGCACCCACCCCGAAGCCCCATATCCCGAATTGTTTCCATAATCTTTCTGAGAAACCGAACTGAATGCAATCTCAGAACTGCTGGTTCCCTGAAGCGCTTCACATTTGCCGGATGATATGTTGTCGTTGACAATCCGCTGGCGCGTGAGATTTGTATGTTCTTTTCCGGCGGCCGGGCCGACAATATAGGGCCTGCCGCTGCCGTGGAAAATATTGCGGCGGATAATACAGGATGAATCGGGATGAATCCGCACGCCGGCGACAGCACCACTGCCGGCCGGTTTTCCGCAATCGATACAGGTATTCTGCTCGATAAAAATATTTTTGCTTGGCGCTTTGTCCATCGGCTTATTCCCGGGAAGATCAATCGCCTGTTCCGAGCAATCAATGATACAATTATTTCGTACTGTGTGCCCGATACCTTTCACCGCGATTCCGGTTGAGCTGTTTTCGATACGGTTCCCATCAATAACACTTCCCCTGCCGGCCACTACCGCAATAGAACTCCGCCCGCAGTTTTGTATTCGGTTGCCGCGAATCTGCGTGTCACCGCATTTTGCCATTATCCCATCAACAAGGCATCCATCAACAAAATTGTATTCCACAATATGGCCGTATTCTCCGGTTGTATCATCACGCGAGCCGACCAGAATACCATAGCCGTAGTTCAAAAAAGAATTTTTGCGTAATATATGGTCCTTATTCGGACTGCCGTCACCATGATCACCCTCGGAAAGCAATATGCCCACTGTCTGTCGCGATTGAATATCCTTTCTTTCCTCAACGAATTCAAAATGACACCCCTCCACAATATTGCAGTATCCCTTTGAGCCCCCGAAAAAAACAGTACATGCAGTTTTTTCATCAGTGCCGCAATTAGTAAAACGAACGAATTCGATTCTATTGCGCTCACACTTTCCGATCATGGCAATAGCACTGTGAGGTGAATTGGTGAAATGAAGCCGGGAAATTACAATATCCGAAGCATCATAAAAGAACCAGCACGCCCCGGAAATACGAACATCCTCTCCCTCCAGAGCAGTAATAAGTATTGGATGGCGTATGGTTCCTGATTTCTGGAAAGTAACAGTCGTGGTATACACACCACCAAGAAGGATAATTTTCTGGCCCGGCCTGACACGTTCTATGGCGGTGGAAATTGTAGGAAAAGGACTTTCAAAGGAACCGTGTCCCCCCTTTTCCCTGTTGGGTTTTACCCATAAAATATCGGAATCATCTTTAGAAAACATTGCAGCATCTCATGACTTGTCTTCAGAACTACCCGTTTCCTCTTTTTGCTGCTTCCCCGTACCGGTCGACGGTTTTTCTTTCGGCTCTCTGTTCTTCATAAATTTAGCAACTTTTTTTATTGCCTCGGGCGCATATGAAAGAATATCCGAGAGTTCTATTTCAGCTTTACTGATAGGATGAACCTGCACTTTATCTTTAGAAATGGAAATAAAGGCGACCGGTATGATATTGACCCCACCGCCGGTTCCCGCGCCTGAACCGGATTTCGATTCATTCCCGGCCCCGCCAGCGGCAAAACCTATCGATATTTTTGACACCGGAATCAAGGTTACTTCACCGGCAACGATCGGCTCACCTATAACTGTCTCGGTTCTGGCAATAAAGTTAACTTTATCTAATGCCGTTTGTATTACATCGGATAATGACATTTCTTGCTCCGTAAAAAGTGGCTGTTCGTTCTCATACCAGTTCTCCCAGATCGGATTCTTTCTTAAAAACCGAAATGTGGGTTTTATAAAGCCGCGTCGCCTTGAGCGTTTCAACAACATGCGGCAGTGGAGCCACGATAGCGACTTTACCGCCGTTTTTTCTCATAACCTTTGAACAACCGAGCAAGACCGAGATAAGCTTGGAAAAAAGATAGGTTTTGTGATCGAAACGAATCGCAACTTTGGTGAACCCCTTTTTGCACAATTCGCCGGTTACTGATTTCAGCCAACTGTAATCAAACTCGGAATTAATATCTTCTTTGATAAGAATTACTTTCCATTTGCCTCTTTGAATAATTTCATAGTCGGGAATATATTCGTTTTTCTCGCTTGAACCCATTGCCATATCAGGCCCCGGCCGATAATTATGTATGGAGCGGCTATCTGTACTGCCGCCGGCAATAAAATATATCAGGGAATCATAGCAGAGAAGACACCGTGCAGGAGAACCGTTAAAAAAAACAGTGCAGTGCTCTTCAGTGATCGCAGATATTCCGGCCGGTTGACAAGGTGCCCTTCATAAAATCTGCAACAACTTTTTCGGGTTTTTCCCGGGGGGCACCGATAATCACTTTTATATTTTTCTGCTCAAAAAGGCTTTGTGCCCGGGCCCCCATTCCTCCTGCAATTATCATGTTTGCGCCTTTTTCCTGCAACCACTGCGGCAACAATCCCGGCTGGTGCGGTGGAGCGGGCCATGTTTCACTCTTTACTATTTCTTTGCCCTCATCGTCAACATCAAAGATAACAAACTCCCGGCAATGGCCGAAATGAAGGGCAAGGTTTTCCTCTGCAACCGGAACAGCTATTTTCACGGGGACCTCCTTCTACGGATGCATTTTCAGGTTTCTATTTTCCCGACACAACAGAGGCGCCGGCGATTATTTTTTCCACCACCGGGTCAAACGCCTGCTTAACGATATCGGATTTATCAACAGCGGCCACTCCCTGGTCGCAGGCAGCAACCATTTCGGGGAAAACCGGCAGTGTACCAAGAAGTGTGATATTCATCTGTTCGGCAGTTGATTTGCCGCCACCGGTTTTAAACAAATCGATCCGGGTTTTGCACGAGGGACAAATGAATCCACTGAAATTTTCGATTAAGCCAGTAATGTCGAGATTTACCTGCCGGCAAAAGTTAATCGACTTGCGAACATCACGCAAAGAAACCTCCTGTGGTGTCGTCACTATTATCGCATGTGCATCGGGGATAGTCTGCGCCACGGTCAGCGGTTCATCACCGGTACCCGGCGGAGAATCTATAATCAGATAATCCAGCTCGCCCCAGGCCACATCAGATAAAAATTGACGGATCACACCGATTTTCAACGGACCGCGCCAGATAACCGCCGTTGCATTGCTCTCCAGCATGCATTCAATCGAAACAACCGAGAGGGAACCGGTTACCCCTGCGGGAATGATTTTCCCGTTTGCATAGGAGATTGTGTTTGCAGACATCGAATCCGTCGATGTATTCTGCTGCTCCTGTATGACAGGGATACCCAGCATCTGCGGTATGCTGGGGCCGTGAATGTCTACATCCATCAAGCCGACTTTGTACCCCCGTGCGGCAATGGCTGCTGCGACATTGACTGCAATGCTGCTTTTGCCC
>WJKA01000183.1 GCA_014729375.1 Chitinivibrionales bacterium | reverse complement strand
GTTATATTGTTGATGTTAAAAAAATGAAGTCATTCAGGGTAAATAAAAAATCCGGTTTTAATTGTAATGATTTACCCATTTATGTCTATGATGAAAAAGGTAAATTATTCTATTATGTTAGCCATTTAGATATATGGTATAACAGTTATTTTAATTTGCCAGTTGGTGAATATTATACCAGTAATGAAATATTAGTAATGCCGGATTTTGTTAAACAAACTTGTTTACCTTTGCCCCGGTTTGAACATAATTTAAAGTTGAAAAAATTTAAAATTAAGTATGGTTATAATGAACGTACCGCAACTATAAACCATGAATCGGGAATAATAACACTTGACAATAGTTTACAGGATGTTTCACGCACTTACCGTAATTTCATTATATGGCATGAGATAGGACATACAAGATATGAAACGGAATATTATTGCGACCATTTTGCAGCTTCTCAAATGTTAAAAATTGGTTATAATAAAAGTCAACTATATAATGTATTACATAATTCCGTTAACATTAATGATTATAAAAGACGTGATTATTTTAAAAAAATATTAAATAATAATTCAATATACGCATGAACAAAATAGGAATTATATTGATTGTTTCAATAGTCGGGGTATTAGCTTTTATTATGCTTACCGGAACAAATCCGGTTGAAAAAATAAAAGAGGTAGTTAGACCTTTCCGACGTGAATCAACATTAACTCAACATTCAGAATTATGATTAAAATTAGAGATGTTATAATAGTAACTGCTATTATATTAATTGGATTAAGATTATTTTCACAATATTTAAATACACCAAATGATGAATAGTATAAGAAAACAGGATATTTATATAATTGGCGCTTTGGTTATTGGTTTTTTAATTTTTAATTCTTTCAGACGTGGTAAAAAATCAAAAAATCCTGAACCGCCGCAAGTTACTCCACCCGGCACACCGGAAATAACTGAAGAGCAAGCACAACAAGTGGCTGATATGATGTTCAGCACATTTAAAAAATTATTATCTAATGAATCAAAGATGCTTGACCAATTGGCTAATTATTCAAGTTCTGACCTTGTATTAATATGGAATGCATTTAATAAATATTATGCCAATGTTAGATTATTAAAACTTGGTTTTAATTCTTATGGGTCTTTAGGTAATGCTTTTATTAGAGAATTAAACCAAAAAGAATTACAACAAGCCCGGTATTTATTTGCTGGTACTGGCATACATTTTTAAGATATGAAATTTTTTAAAAAATATACTTTGATAATAATTGTTATTCTTATTGCAATTATAATATTTGGTAAAAAACAGAATGAAGAATAGTTATTACATAATAATAGGTTTATTTGTAATTGCTTTGTTATTAACAAAAAGGGCTGTTAAAATGGCAAAATTTAAGGATATAATAAGGGAATTAAAATCCGGTGGTGTTGGTTATGATATAGCAAAAGTCATTGAACAGATTTACAGACTTGAAACTAATCATTTTACCTCCCGGCAATATATTGCAACTCATTCGCCGGGCATGGAGGGATTTGCTGAAACTTATCCTTATGGTTGGATAACTTTAGATAGGGTTTTATGGAGCAAAAATCCTGATATTAAACCAATTGGATTAGTACATTTCCGGGATAACCATACTGGACAGATGCGTCCATTTTTAGTTTTTAAAAATTTACGTTCTGCTGTTTTCACGTTATTGGGTTTTATTAATTATTATGGTAATCCTTATCGGTGGAATAGCACAGACCCTGAAAAACAAACTGAATATAAATATAGATTAAGTAAGATAAATACTCCAATTGTAAATAATATATATTATGAGTAAAAGTATTAAATATAAAGATTTTGTTATACAACAATATTCAGACGGTACATATTGCGCTTTTAATATGGATAGTGTTATTATTAATACACCTTCTTTTAAACGAATTAGCGAAGCTAAACAGTATATAGATGAAGTTTACTATCCTAAAAAACGTATTATTAAAAATGGTAAATTTTTAGATATATGAAAGTCTTAAAATACAAGGGTTGGAGCATATATAAAAAATCTAATGGCAAATATTATGCTATTAATTATGATTATCTTTTGAGCCAATCCGGAGACTATGATACTATTCAACAGGTTAAACAATATATTGATAAATTTTTTGTGTAATGGGTTTAATTGATAAACATATACAGACTTACAAAGGTTGGTTAATAATGGAACATGAAGCAATGAACAATAGAAAATCCTATTATGCCTATAATCCAAAATTCATGTTTTATCCAGAAACTGAAAGTTTTAAAAGCGTATCAACTCTTAAAAAAGAGATTGATAAACGTATGAGTAAAAAATATGGTAAAAGTAAATAATTAAAACAATGGCAAAAAAGAAAAAAACAACTCCTGTAAGAATAACAGGAACAACAGGCGATTATAAAGTAAAATCAGGTAAAAGAGTTGTATCAACTCATAATAAAAAATCTGCTGCTAAAAGGGCAAAATCTGCACTATTGGCAAGACGTAAAAAAAGAAAATAATTATGCTTAGATGGGAAACTATAAGATTTTATTTACTGTCTGCTTTTGGTTTAACATCACTTGAAGCAACTACATTAATTGATGCGTTAACAGATATTAATGAGATTTTTATTACTATTTTTCAATTTGCAATTGCCGGGTTAACCGTATGGAAATTAACAAGCGATTTGATTAAGAAACATAAAAGGGATAAACGACAGGCGTATTTAGATGAAAAAGTAAAACAATTAGTGGAACAGGAAAAAAATAAGGAAAATGAAATTTAAAGTTTCCGGGTTTTGGCGTATATTATCAATATTTTTAATCGGTGCTTTGTTCGGTTTATATATTGGTTTTAAGGGTGGTAAAGCCTATGAAAATTTGAATACAGGTTTGCAGACAAATACAAATATCAGTATTGATAAAATCAAAAAATCAAATATTGATAATTTAGAAATTAAACCGGAATCGGAAACAACTGAAAAGAAAAAAGACAAAAGTTTTTTTAAAAGATTATTTAACCGGGATGAAGAAAATTGATATTGAAACACGTATAATTTATTATGACCGGGATAACGGTGTTATTGCTCCGGGTGCTTTACCTGCTAATTTGCAAAATGACTTAGCTGTACCTTATTTTGGTGTTAATGATAAAAAAAGCTCATACCCGACAATGATAAAAAATAATGTTGTTCCAAACTGGAATGCTCCGGGTGTGGCTGTTTATTCGGGTGGTGATAGTATAGAAACAAATATCCCGGTTTTGGTTAATGGTGTTCTTTTATATGATGGTGTTGATAAATCTGTAACTTTGGGTGTAGTTCCTCCAATTGCCGGGGCAAATGTAATTAGGTTTAAACTTTGGGTTTTTCAACAATTTGGCACGCAAACAATATTATATTTTGTTCCGGGTGCGCCTGATAAATTAAGAATTAGAATTAGATACGATGTTTTAATTGTTGAGGTTGCTAATATTGCTGGGAGATGTTGGTATATTCAATTACCTAATGATTTTGAAAATCAAATATTACAATTTGAAATATCAAAGGGTGTTGGTACTATTAATTATGTTAGAATAAATGGTACAAATTATTATCCTTATGCAACATTTGCATCCGGTGTGGCTGCTGTTGGTGGCTCAATTGGCTGGGATAATTCAGCACCATTGCAATTTTTTACAGATTTTGCAATTTGGGATGTTGAAATAGTCGGTGTTTCACAATGGCAAGGACAGCCAAACGGAAATTTAAATGCTGCATGGGTTGATACTGTTGGCGTAAATAATGGTACTGTTAACGGTATTGGCCCACAAACAAGAAATTTACCTTAATTATGATTTTACCTAAAGCAATAAAAAGTTATGTTAAACGTGGTGATATGGTTGTAGTTTATTCATTTAATAACGGTCAATATTTGGCATTTATTATTATCAGTTCACCGCAAGTAAGTTATAATAGTTTGTTATCTGCTTTGAAATCAGGTAAAATAAATTTGCATGGAATTGACTATCATATACCAGTTGGACAGGTTGAACAATGGGATAAACAAATAACATTTACTAATATTGGCACATTCGGAAAATTAAAACGTGATACAATTTCGCCTAATGCTTTTTTACAGTCAACAAATTTTTTAAGGACTGTAATAAATATACCGGTTAAACAGTCATTGGATAATAAAGTTTTATT
>WJKA01000002.1 GCA_014729375.1 Chitinivibrionales bacterium | reverse complement strand
GTCCGGATCCAATAATAGGGTAACCCCTCTTCATCCTTCTTGACAAGCCTGAATGGTGTTTTGCCGGGATCCCGAAAGATAAGTGCATTGTTACCATATTCATTAAGAGGTTACTCTCGAGAGCAGGATTCATCTAAAATAGAATACGAAGCATCAACCGGTTTTTTTAAATCTTCCGGTTTTCGTGCAATGAGTTTTCTTGTAGTTGAACGCAAAAAGCCACTTGGATTCGCCAAGTCCCGGATAGCAGCTACGGCAACAGGAATCAGCGAACCAAAAAAACCTATTCGACGGATACCAAAATCCATTCGTCTGGAAGTAAATTTCCGACGCCATCCCCGCCCACGACCTGTTCCGGGACCGAATCCCAACGGACCTGTACCGTCTTGATATGGCATAAACATCCTCCTGGAAAAAACAATCAGGGTTATTATCGTTTTAAACTTATCACCTATCAAGCAAAAACCGTGCACAAAAGGAATAATCCTGCACGACATTATTCCAGACTGGTATTATTATCATATCAGGCGGCAAACGCTCGAACAGCTTCATTTCCTGTTGTTCATTTGCCGATTTCAAAACTCAAGGGATGTTGCACTCATGCAACACAAAACTATCTCAATGTGCCGATGTCCACAATGTCAAGCTTCCGCACGCCATTCATCGCTGTCGCAGTAACTGAAGTTTTGAACCTGCATATGTTTTCAATTTTTTTCCGTCTCCCAATGATATTCCTGTACCGATAGTTTTTTCCTGCCGAACAGTTGCAGGTAGTTTTCCGTCTGTTTGCATGCATTCTTCTCTTCAATTATAGGGGTAATATTCTTCATGGTGTGTTCAGCATTCATCATTATTCGATTCACGAGCATTTTTGAGTTCAGTACTACCCGGCAACATGAGTGCACACGCACACCCTGCGACAGCCAATGTTGTCGTGACCCCCATAAGAACTCCATAATTGTGGTGCCATCGCAGCAGAAGCGCTCCCGCAAGCGGATACAGAACAAGGGGAAAGCTGAACGTTCCTTTGAGCGCTACATAAACAGGCCGAAATTTTTCTGAGGACATTCGCAGTAGCATTTTATTGAAACTAACTTGCCGGCCGGGTACCCAAGCGCCGATAAGGGCATATACTCCATACATAACCGTTCGTGGGAATTGAGGAAAAGCCAGCGATAAAATTGCCCCACAGAGAAACGCGATCGATACTATCGAGGAGACTATAGCAGTTAATCGGCATCCATATCGATCGGTTATCCAGCCCCACAAAAGTGTAACGATTAAACTTCCCGCCATTTGAACCGCCAGAAAAAGGCCGATGTCCGCAGCGCCAAACAGCAGACGTTCACGTGCGTAGACGACAATAAAGGGAAGCGCCATCGCCGGAGCACCGGTTAAAATAAATGCATAGAGATATGCCCGAAGTTTCTTATCGGTAACAATCACATTAGCCGCCAGCAGAAAAACATCTCTTTTTTGTGAAGTCTTTTCGTGTTTTTCTACAGGCCGCTCTCGTACAGAACCAAGCCCCACAAACCCTGCACTCATAAGCACGGCAGCACAGAAAAACAGGACGGCAAACTTTTGCTGGTTTTCAATCAAACCACAACCAAGCAGCTTAGTCACCACTAATCCAGTCAGTACGGCAAACAAGCCGCCCCACAAATGGCGGTGTGCAAAAAAAGTCCCGAGCATACCGTGAGGAAGAGAACGGGACCATATATCATAAAACGGAACCGATGCCACCCCCCCGGTAATAGTAAAAACAAACGATAATGCCAATCCTGAAATAATGAGCAGTGATGGACTTCGCTTGTAGAACAGAAGCGTTAATAGTCCCAGCAGAAAGAAGCATGTTGCCCGTACAACGAGTGCTTTTATCAGGAACGGTTTTCGTCGCGTGCGGTTATGAAGATGTGCGGCGACAAAAAGCTGCGGAATTACACTGCCCAATCCACCGAGCGATCCCCGTATCATCGATGCAATACCAATAATTATTGACGATGATGTCAAGTTTGAAAGAAAAATCGGAATTACCGTGTCTGGATGAACGAATGATGTAGCGCCGCTGAAAAACACAGCGTGTATAATACCCATCGTAAAATTCCAGCGACAATTGCTTTTAGGACTATCTTTTATATGCTCTGTTTTTTCGGCAGGGATACATTGATCATTTATCACTGCGGTTGCTCCTGTCTCATTCGCCATTATGTCTGCCGCCGTTCGCAACCGTAATTAATAACCATGTGGGATCCCCATGATATGCAGCAACAGGTGTTGTTTATTGCCGGCAAGTTTTTCTATCCAGCCGTAATTTGCATCGTTTTTGGAATCCAAGTCTTTTATATATGGTTTTATATCCAGAAGAGGTGTATTGTCGAATACATCAAGCCCCGATGTAAATATACTTTTGCCGACTATTTTTTTCAGTTGAACAACACTCAGGCCGAGGGGATTCGGCCGGACAGGCGACCTGCTGGCAAACAAGCCGACATTTGTATCCGGAGTCCATGCGGGGTGCTCGATCATTACTGTTGTTCGCGTAAGGCGATCGACAAAATACAACACATATATATAGCGGAATGTCTCGAGGTCGGCTAGTCCTTGCGCGTATTCCCGCTGTAATACAATACGAAATTCACCTTCGTCATTGACAACTGGTTGATACGGGGCCGAATCGGTATACGGTGTACGAATGACACCGATCTGTTTGAACTCAAAGTGATGTGCCATATCGTTTCCTTCTATTTGCGCGTATTTGATCTTCGAGCTTTGCCAATACAAGCGCAGCTATATTCAATATGCGTTTTATGTCAAAACAATTCCGCGTTTTTTTCCGCTGTTTTTCTCTTCCGCTATTTCGTTGATGTTTTCCTTGAGCATTTCAACACCTTGCTCGATTGTACATTTACCCCTTACCACTGCGCATACAAATTTGTTTTTTAACCGTGATATGTTCGGTCCGAATTTTTCTCCAATCAGCACATCGATATTTTTCAATGCGGACGCCGTTGCCTGCGCCTTGCCCGGATCACCATGCGTTTTCGACTCATCTTCCTTATATTTCACGTTTTCACGCATTTCCCGATAGACAGCCTGACCATCCTCGTATGCCCATACCTGAAAGTATTTCGACATACCGACATGATTGTCGGCCTTAATTGTCTTTCCATCATCGGTGCCAATACCCACCAGCAGGGATTCGCTTATGTCTATGATTGCCGATTGTGGACAAATATAGATACATGATCGGCACTGCACGCAATCATCCTGGCTGATACAAGCGACACTGTCAATAACATTGATACACCTGTTGACGCATTCATCAACGCACATACCGCATCCAACACATTTGTTTTTGCTTATATGAATCATATTTACCTCCTAATGGATAATGATAAAAGGATTAATCGCGTAATTGTGAATCAGCCTCTTCAGCGGCAAGCGCAATGGGCTCTTTACCCGGGTCCGGCGATAATTCGGGTTGCCCCGCACACCTCAAAGTCGCAAGCTTTTCCGCTGTCCAATCCGAGCGAATGGCAACCGTTAGTGTATCGATGTTTTTTATCATAGTCCTGCTGTCGCTTATGATCTGGCCCCCAATCAATCGTTTGTTTTCTTTATTGAAAACGAGCTTGACAGTATAAGGTTTTTTTCCGATCATCATTGAGTGCTGGTCCGCAGAGCTTTTTACTATGCTCAGCGTGTTAATACCCTCTTTTCTTGCCGCCTCTTCGGTTAATCCGGTTCCGGCCATTGATTTATCAAAAAACTTCGTTGCAAAACCATTAACAAAAGCCGGATACTCAATCTTTCTGCCGATAATATTTTTTGCAACGATCCTGCCTCCGATAACTGCATTCGGTCTTAATTGCCCAAGTCCCGGTCTGCCGGTTACATAATTTTCATATTGTATAAGATCACCTGCCGCATATATGTCAGGATCTGATGTTTGAAGGTACTTATTGACTTTAAGACCGAGTTTGCCAATTTCAAGCCCGGCTTCCCTGGCAATTTCAACGCGTGGTCGAATCCCTGCGGAAATAATAACCATTTCCGCCTCAACTTCTTCTCCCGAACTAAACGTTACTCCTTCCACAACATCGTGGCCATTTATTTTTCTGACTTTTGTATTACATTTCAAATCAACTTTATGATCAACCATATAATCTTCAAGACCCTTGCTCATGTCTGCATCAAAGGCGCCGGGAAGCACATGTTCAAGCATTTCAACAAGGACCATACGCACTCCTTTTTTCGCTGTAAGATACGCTATTTCAACACCAATAGCGCCGGCCCCGATGAGTACGCATTTTTTAATTCTTTGCATATTCATCCGGTTAAGGATACGAAATGCGTCACTGCTTTTTCTGAGAGTAAAAACCCCATCGAGATTCGCCCCGTCAATAGGCGGTATAATAGGTTCCGCGCCCGTGGCAAGCAGGAGTTTATCATAGCGAAATTCCTGCCGGTCAGCGGAATGTACGGACTTATTTTTTCTATCAATAGATTTCGCCGCACTATTTACAATTCGTATGCCGGCCCCTGTAAACATGCTGTCGTCCTTGTATGATGGCTCGACAAGCACGTCGCCACAGCAAATATAAGGAGTCGCGCAGCGGGTGAGAAGCCCCTGCTCATCCTCTTCCCGCAAAACGGTTACATCAAGGAAAGACTGTTTTTGTTTCAGCATCATCGCCGCAAGCGCTCCTGCTCCGGAACAGCCTAGTATTACAATTTTGCTTTTTTCGTTCATTTGTGCCTCCATGCAGAAATATATAAATTGTGGTTATGCATTTTTTGCCTTACTGTAAAATGTTGCATTTCAATTAAAGAATCATAAACTACTCCGAATTATTTAAATTTCGACACAACAATGAATACTGCAAGTGCCACACCGCCCAGAAGAGCGAGCAGGGAATGCTGTTTTTCCTCGTCAATCGCTTCGGGCAGAAGATGTGACGCCGAGACGTAGATAAGCACCCCCGACATGAATCCCAGCATCATGCCCAGCCCGCTGTCCGACAACGCGCCTATAAAGGGATATGCGACAAACGCACCCAGCGGCGTGGTCAGTGAGGCAATACAGAGTGCATAAACGACTGCCGTTCTCTTTTTTATTCCCGCATCCATAAACACCAGATATGTTATTACTCCTTCGGCAAACTCATGCACAACCAGCCCGACTGCTGAAAGTAAACCGGTAAGAATACTTACCTTGAACGTAACGGCATAAATTACGCCGTCCACAAAAGAGTGAATGCCGATACCTTCAGCAGCCACAACACCAAAAGCAAGCTCCTTTTTCCCGGTCCGATAACGAATGAATCTGTTTGAAAACACCATAAAAAGAAACCCGCTGGCAGCCATGAATCCCGCATTAATATTCTTTGTTATTGCCTGTGGCAAAGCAAGCATTAGCGGCGTCGAGATCAACACACCTGCGGCAAAGCACATGAAATAGGTCTTTGCCTTCTGCGCCCAAGATCGATACTTGACAATAGCAACGATTCCTGCGGCATTGACCAGTGCCGAAAGAACGGCAAAGACGGCTACCCACATAAATGTAGGATGATTTTCAGGCATTGTTTACACCCTTATGACAGAGTTTCCCGGCAAGATTGCGGCGAAAGCAACCAGTAATTTTTCTAATTCAACAGCATTTTTTTACCTTTCAGGTCAGTTTGTAATCTTTACGCTCATTCAAAATCTTCCATTATCGGGGGCGTTAACTCATCCACGTCAGGGAATATCATCGCCATACCGAATTCCATTTGAAACTGAGGATTGAGCGACAAATCGACATGAACTGTTTTCGCTCGAAGTTTCTCCGCATACTCCCGTTCTTCAAGGGATAGAAGTGCCATTTTTGCTCCAAGCAGGGCTGCATTGCCTACCGACCTGATTTTCGAAGGTTCAAGTGCAGGTAGCAATCCTATTCGGACAGCGCTGCTTCTTCTGATAAAATTTCCGAACGCGCCAGCCAGGTAAACAGTATTAAGAT
>WJKA01000182.1 GCA_014729375.1 Chitinivibrionales bacterium | reverse complement strand
GCTCCCGGATGAACCCCGCGTGCTTGCCGCCTGCGGCAGAATTTATCTTGCCAAACGGGAGTATGACGAAGCGATTGTGCATTTCAGCCAGGCACTGGCGCAAGACCAGAACAATCCCGACTTTCTTGTTAACCTCGGCAAAGCGTATGAAGGCATGAACGACCTGAATGCGGCACTGGAGCTTGCAGAGTCCGTGGCGCAGCGGTTTCCGCATAATGAAGATGCGCATTACCTTATCGCAAAAATCATGAGCCAAAAACGCGAGCACGGGAAAGCCCTTGATGCAATACAGGAAGGACTTGCTCATAATCCCCAAAGCGCACAGCTCAATTATATTGCCGGTCATGAATATGCCGCCCTGGGTCAGTTTCAAAAAGCTATTACCGCATATACTGCCGCCCTCGAGAGCGACGGCGACAGCTTTATTGAAGCATATCGGCATATCGGCAACATATATTATAATCACTTAAACGATAATGGGAATGCAAAAGATAATTACCGGAAGTATATTAAAGCCGGCGGGGAAAATGTCGAAGCCAGACAGATATTAAACAAGATAGAATGAGTAAATATATGAAGGAGGAGGTATGGAACGTTCCTCAGGCCGCAAGCCGGTTGGAAATTTCTTTATTAAAAAATCACTGCAATTGAGTTTGACCCTGAAAATTGTTTTTGCCGTCATATTTGCGACACTGATCTCCTGCGGCTCGATTGTTCTTGCCTATTACATTCAGCACAAAAGCGTGCTGTTTTACCAGCTCGAGCAATCGGGAGACCTGAGCAAAGAAAGCATATTTCATATCATCCTTCCCAGCCTGATAATCAGTATCGGGGTAAATATTATTGTCGCAATTTTTGTCGGCCTTTACGCGTCGAGAAAATATGCTGTTCCGGTTTACAAACTCGAGCAGTGGGCCTCGCTATTACGCAACGGGAAACTTCATACGCGCCTGCGGTTCAGAGAACAGAATGAGCTGAAGGAGCTTTCGAATCATTTTAACACGCTTGTTGATGAACTGCGGGATAAATTCATAATGGCAAGAAAAGCGCTGGAGAACACCTCGGATGAAGCGACTGCGAAACGGGCACGAGAAATCCTGAATTCACTTGATTTTGCACTGCAGGAGACAGTATCGGAAACAAAAACGTGATTTTTTGCGCCGCTGTTTTTTACAATGTTGTTCTATCGACAATGCCTGAAATGGAGTAATGCATGGTACAAACAAGCCGGGCTGTGTACGCCCTTCTGCTTTTCATCTTCCTGCTCTGTCTTTCTTCCCATGCCCGAAAGGGGCACCGCCTGAGCGAGCACCGGGCGGCAGTTTTGCAGGAAACTTCCCACGAATTCTGCGACTCCCTGATGACCCTTTTGCTGCGCTTTTATCCCGATTCGATTGAAAAAGCCGACATTGCTATTTTTCCCTTTCAAAATAAGGCCAGTGAAACGACCTCGGCATGGGGGACGTGGGTAGCCGAGTATTTTATCAAGCTTTTTGACAAAAGTGGCCGTTTTGACATTATCAACCGACGTCCGTTTCGCAAGCAACTCCGCAGCCTTGAAATTTCTCTGAAAGAAGCAATAACCGACTCCATGGCCGTTGCGACAGGTAAAATTTTCGGTGCCGATCTTATTCTAGCCGGGACGATTCAGCCTCAGGGGAACAGGTATGATGTTGCTGCGCGGATTATCGACGTCAACACGGGGATAATAGTCACCGGCGCGTCGATTGAAGCCTCCCGGCAGGCGCTTGACAATATCGAACAGGACCTGCTGGCAAAGCGTTCCCTCGGCCGCCTTCGACCGGCAGTACTGCGATCAAGCTTTGTCCCCGGCTGGGGACAGTTCTATCGCCATCGGCCGGTTCCCGGCATCATCAGCTCTGTCGCCTGCGCTACCGCACTGGGAGGCACTTTATATTATGGATTCGGGCCCTTTAAGGAAGCGAAAGACACTTATGAGGATTATGATGAGTATGCCGACTACGGCCCTGAAATGAACCGGGACGTGTCCCGGCTTATCGATTCGCTGGGCATAACTGAAAAAGAAGCCGAGGACATTATTTTCGCCCGGGGCGACAGTTTATATGATGAATATGCCGTTGAAGCGGGACGGCAAGCAGCATTGATCGGATTGACCGCCGGGCTCTGGACCCTCAATGTACTTGATGTTATTATTGCCGGACGAACGCTTCACAGAAAGCACCGCCTCTATTTTACCGGCAACTTTAAAAACGAAATCGGCGTTATACTTGCCCTGAATCTCTGACCTCAATCATGAGGGTTGAACTGGTCATTCCGGCGAACCCCGGACCAGGTCCGGGTCCCTGCCAGTCATGAATAAAGCAACGGTTCCCGTTCCGCCCTGACCTCAGCGCCGGATGCCGATAGTGGAAACATACTGTTTGTCCTTGACATTGCTGTTTGCATAATCAAGCTCCATCACCGCGCGGTACACGCCGGGGGCGACTTTCATGCCTTTGTCGTTGGTCCCGCTCCAGTAAATATAGTAATTGAAAATACCGCCGTCCTTTTTGTCCGCGGGCACTTCTCTGAGCATGTCAAGTTTCTCGGATTGTGCAACAAGGTTGCCGACCATATCATATATTTTCATCGATCCGTTGATAATATCATTTGCGCCCGGGGCCTGGATAATCGGAAATGCAAGGACCGTCCCGGAGTTTTGTTCATACACGGTAGTCACGGCCTCCCTGTCATATGCAATACTGAGGTCCTCATGCAGTGCCGGCGATGCCGGATTCGGGCCGACATCCATGCGCTCGGGCCTTGCAGGCTGCACATACACCTGCACTTTCTGATTATCCGGGACCGGCAGATTGCCCCACGCTGTCGCATCGACAAGCTGGTAATTGGCATTCGATGAATCCGTATACAGGATAATATTCATGTAATGGTCGGCATTGAGGTCTTTACCGTTCGACATGACAAACCGGAGCACGTTGTTGTCTCTGAATGTCAAAAACTGGTCGATGTCGTCGAGCATGTGCCGTTGCCGCACAAATCCGGTATCGCTTCTGGCCCAAACATTAAAAACAAGTTCGGGCGGATTGGTAATGGAAAACGAGCTCCCGTTGCCCCCGCGAAGGTTCTCGGTGAATGTCACGGTAACCACATCTTTGGAATTATCACCGACGACAGTGATTACTTTGACAATTTCCCAGATCACCGGTCCTGCGCTGTCGATTGTCATTCCGGTAATAATCGAATCCGCGCTCTGGATACCGGTCATCAGCAGCCTGAGCGACCAGTCGGTCTGCGGCTCCTCGAGCGAGGTGTCTTCGTGCAAATATAAAGTAAAGACACTGTCGGTAACGCCCGTGCCGCCCCCGATGCTGTCAACTACAATAACAAGCGTTTTGTCGTGGGTAACGAGAATATTATCGAGTGAATAATCCTGCGGAAACGTGACCAGCTTGGTGAAATGCACCCGCACCTGATCGAGGTAGCCGTTTCCGTTCATATCAAATGTCGCCGCCTCGACAAGACCCGCCGGTGGCGCCATAATCTTCAGGCAGATGAACGTATCAATCTCAGCACTGTCGGATGCAACGATCCGGATACAGCCGGATTCATCGTACAATACGCCCTCGCTGCTGTAATAAAACCGGGTGATCCGGTCGGCCCGGATATCGATTTCATGGAGCGTATTGGTACAGGTATCGCACTCATACAGGCCCCAGTCGGTGACCACATTGCCGATTTTATTTCCATAGCGATCATACCCGACCGGAAATACCAGCAGATATTCGCCGTCTTTTGACTCAAGCACAACCGTGTCGCTTCCAAACGGCGTACCGTCGTCGTACTCAACCACGATTTTATTCAGGTCTGCCGGAAGAAGCTCAATAGGCTTTGTATACCCTTCAACGCTGTCATTAGCCACTATGTAAAGCTGGTGCAGGCTGTCTGATTTGCGCGGCTCAAACGGAGCATTATAGAGTACTATTTTCAGCGTGTCGATACCTTCATCAAAGCATTGATAGGTCGTATTGCTGTCGCCGGGGCGCTCGTTGAGGAGGGTTGTATCGGCGCCGGTAATGACGACCCCGTCGAGTGCGTCACCCGCGCCGATAATATCCTGATACACCATGGTATCGCAGTACATTCCGGGATACAGGCCGTTTTCATTTCTCATGCGCACAACCGCAAGCAGGGTATCGCCGGCAATACGCTCCTCAGGCGGAGTCAGCACCTCAAATTCGATTTCGGTTACCGGTCCGGGCTCGAAAATGACCCATACTGAATCCGGAGTTGTTGTATCGTTGTCAAGGGTCACCGCGATCCAGCCTGCGCCGCTGGTATCGAATTCCACCGGCGAAAAAGTCCATGACCCCGCGCGTGCGGGGGGTGACGGATCAACCACCAGGTCTTCCTGCATGAGCCACCGTGCGCTGATATCCACCCATTGCCCGTTGTCCGACCGCCGTCCCTGCACCCTGAGCGTTGCGTCGTCGTTCGTCGTAATGTGCAATGTGTCAAGGGTGGTATCGAGCGTCGCGCCCTCCCCGGTCACGATACGCAGCGCTTCAAAATAAATATTCAGATACACTACCACGGTGGAATCTGTCAACTGCAATGAAGGATAATCGAGACTGGTACCCGCCACCCGCGTGGTATCGTCGTCGGTCGCCGTCGTCCGGTGAATAATCCCTTCACCAATCGTCTCAATCCCGTCCGCAATCTCAACAATGCCCGTGTCCCGGCTCTCCCAGTCGGTCCGCCGCGAATACGCAACGAAATTTCCATGCTCATCCCTGATAATTGCATAAATCTGCGCAATCGTATCGATTGTGTTGAGCATGACCGTATCGATTGCATTGTCTGAATTCGGGCTGAACTGCCAGTTAGCGTCGCCTTCGAGCACCAGATGATGTGCTGCTCCGGGAAGGATATTGACCTGGACCGAATCCGATACCGTGGTAACTCCTTCGGTAAACTCGGCAATAATCAGGACTGTCTTATACGCCTGTTCGGGTACAAACGTGTTTTTATATCCTGTGTCGGTACTGAGCGAATCGGTCAGTGTGCCGCCGGTGACATTGCGCAGCCGCCAGCTTATCTGTGCCGTATCGGTTGCATATTCACTGAACCATTCACCCTGATGGTCTAAAATATTTGCATAGAGCACCAGTGAATCCCCGGCAGTCATTTCGACGGGCGAGCTGACCGGCGGGTATGGCTGCGTTGCCGGCGATGGCATGTTGTCGGCGAGCACCAGCCTGGACACTTTTCCAATTGTAAACGCAACCGGGATGGTGTCGGGCACTGCATTGCCGAAGCTGACAATGATTGAATCGTTTCCGACAGTATCGGGTGAGAACTCCCACGACTCTCTTCCTGCAGGCGGTGCAGGATCGGTGGCGAGGTTGCGAGCAAGCGACCAGGTCCCCGGAACAAACTCCCACTGGTCGTTATCGGAGCGCTTGCCCTGGACAAACAATGTCGTGTCGTCATCGGTGCCGATCGACAGTGTATCAATCTCAACAAACGTCCCGCTCGAGTCGACGACGATCCGCATTTTGGTATATGAGATTGTAGACAGGATCACGGTAACAGTATCTTTAAGCGTGGTATCCGGCCCCCAGGCAGCCTCCACGCCGGTGTTACCACCGAAATCGGATGCCCGGATAATACGGCCCTCACCGAGATTCACGTTGCCGGCAACTGCCTTGACAAGGATATCGCCGGTGAGCGGCGTGCGCCACTGCGTGCTCTTTGAGTAATCAACCCAGTTGCCGTACTGATCGCGCAGAATGGCATAAACATTTGAGATAGTGTCGGATGTATCGATAACGATAGTACCGGCGGGGTTGTCGTCGTTGGGACTCATGTTTCTGTCTGCGCTTGCTTCGAGCACCAGATGGTGCACGTCACCCGCCTTGACATACGCCTGGACCGTATCGGCACGGTACCGTCCGTCTACATCGTATGTTGCGATCAGGTACACGCGGCTGAATGCATCGACCGGTTTAAACATGCTTGCATTGCCGGTACGCGGACTCAACACTGATGAAGCCGCGGTTCCCTGCAACCGGGCAATGCTCCACTGCACCGGCGATGAAGCATTATTGTACTGTGACAGCCACCAATCCTGGTGGTCGAACAGCATGGCAACAAGCTGGAGCGAATCGCCGGCTGCTATCGTATCGATCGAGGTGCGGGGCGGATAGGGAACATTATTATTGGTTCCCGGAATATCTTCGGCCGGATACAGCACAAGCTTGTCGGGAAGACCCGGGGTGAATATCGCAGTGAGCTGGTCGGTGACCGGATCCCCCGCAGTATCCTGCACGCTGATCGTGATATTTCCTGTGTCAACATTGTCCGGGCTGAATGTCCAGCCGTCGTCAGAGCCCGGCGCGGCCGGAGAGACCGGCAGCGTGCCCGCGTTCCAGGCAACGCGAACATTGTCCCACTGCCCGTTATCTGAACGCAATCCGAGTGCAAACAGGGTCGTGTCCTCATCCGTCCGGATAATCAGCGTATCGAGGTCCTTGAGTCCCTGGCTGTTTACCACTATCCGTAATGCAGTATAAACAATATCATTAAGCACGACATCAATGGTGTCCGACAGTGATGAATCGGCGGTCCATGCAATAACCCGGGTCTCGCCCTCATCCTGCCGCCGGATAATGATCCCTTCCCCGAATTCAGTAATCCCGTCGGCGGCCCAAACAGTCGCCGTGTCAAGGGACTCCCAGTCGATTTCGGTGGACGGGGCGACATAGTTTCCCAGCGAGTCGCGCAGGATACCGTACACGGACGACACCGTGTCCCAGCTTGTCAAGGTAACCTCGTGGATCGGATTGTCCTGATTGGGGCTTACATTCGGATCGGGCGTAGGCTCGATCACCAGATGGTGCGCGTCACCGGCGCGGATTCCCAGCCGGATCGAATCCCGCAGGGTGATGCCCAGATCGTTGAACTCGGCACTGATATACAGCGAGTTCCGCGCCCGGACCGGCGTAAACATACTCATATACCCGGACAACGGCGTCAGGGTCCCGGTGGGCGGTTGACCGCTCAGTTCAAGCGTATCCCATGAAACCGGCGCCGCCCCAACTTCGTATTCGTCAAGCCACACGTCGCGATGGTCGAACACCTTGGCAACCAGCGGGAGCGATTCGCCCGCGGTCAGGGAATCCGACGAAGGATACGGCACATTCTGATCGACATACGGCTCGCCCGTTGACGGAAAAAGAATGAGCCTGCTGGGAAGGCCGTGAGCGAAAACAACATGGACCGTATCGTACACCGTGCCGGAAACTCCGGTTTTGCTGATAATGATCCGTCCCGACCCCGTGTCCGCGGGCTGCAACGACCACTGGTCCGCTGATGCCGGCGCCGACGGAGTAACACTGATTCCAGAGCTTGACCAACGCACAGTAATATTGTCCCACTCACCGTTGTCGGAACGCCGACCGATTGCGTACAGCGTCGTATCCTGGTCGGTCCGCAGAACGAGCGTGTCTCCCTGAAGCGGCTTGAGGCCGTTGTCGTTTACCACGATCTGAATTCCGGTATAGTTTATATTGCTGAGATTGACGGTGAATGTATCTCTGAGGGAATTGTTGTTCCGGTTATAGGCGATTACCTCTGCGGACCCGCTGTCGGCCATGCGCACCATTCGTCCTTCACCGTTGGCCGCTACACCTTCACCTGCAGTAACAATATCGGTTGCCTGACTGAGCCATTCTGTTGACGGCGAAGCCTGGACATAGTTCCCGAACTCATCACGCAGGATTGCATAGGCATAGGCTATCGTGTCGCCGCTGCCGATTGTAAGATTGTTAAGCGGATTGTCCTCCCGCGGAGATAGTGCAGGATCAGGGCTGGCTTCAATGACAAGGTGCGTGACCGGACCGGGCTTTACATAAAAGCGTGCGGCATCGGAGATCTGGAGTCCCGCCGAATCGTAGGTTGCGGAAATTTCGACAATAGTATACGCATCGTTGGGCATAAACGAGGTCATATGTCCTGTCAAAGAAGTCAGCGTGTCATTGAGCGGCGTACCGGTAAGCTCAATGAGACTCCAGCTAATCGGTGCACCGGCCCGCTCGAAATCTCCCAGCCATACCCCTTCATTGTCAAACATTTTTGCTACAAGATTAATGGAGGTGCCTGCGGCAATCGTATCGATGACGGTTACCGGATCATACGGTTCGGTACCGGGAGCATCGGGCCGCCCTTCATTATTGTAAAGGGCCATGGTTGCCGGACCGCCTGCGGTAAAAATGCAATAGACAGTATCACTCGAACCCGCCTTTTGAATCGTCACGGTGCCCCGCCCCGTATCTGCA
Source organism: Chitinivibrionales bacterium (assembly GCA_014729375.1). GTDB lineage: Bacteria > Fibrobacterota > Chitinivibrionia > Chitinivibrionales > WJKA01 > WJKA01. The sequence continues at coordinate 6,972 of WJKA01000182.1, read as the reverse complement.
GGTTCGAATGACCACCGGTCCTCGAATCCGGCGGGAGGATCGGGCGCGGTACTCAGGCCCGCCGATTTACTCCAGCTCACATCTACGTATTCCCATGCTCCATTGTCCGAGCGCTGTCCCAGGGCAAGCAGCGTGGTGTCTTCATCGCCGCCCATGACAAGCGTATCGATATCCCGGAGACCGTTATTATTTACAACAAGCCGCAGCGCCGTATAGCTGATGCTCGCCACATTGACCTGAACGGAATCGTTATACGCGCCTTTCCGTGCAACCACCCAGGTGGATTTCGTGGTATCTGCCTGACGGGTAATCGTTCCTTCGCCAAGCGAATCCTGCGTTCCCATTGCCGCGGTTACCACCAGTGTGTTCCTGCTTGTCCATTCTGAAGAGTCGGCATAGCCGACAAAATTGCCGAGAGAATCACGGAGTATTGCATACAGGTCCCGGTCTATTTCATCGGCAAGAAGGGTCAATACGTCTACCGGGTTGTCGGCATTGGGGCTGACCGTGCTGTCGGGACTCGCTTCAATGACCATATGGTCTGCGGACCCGTGGTCGATGTAAACACGAACCGTATCCCTGAAAATAGTCAGGTCTTTTGTATAGGTTGCGATAAGATCGATTGTTTCAAAGGCGCGGCGGGGATTGAATGTAGTGATATGGCCGGTCTGCGTTGTAAAGGTACCCACCGCGGGAGCAATCGGTGCTCCGGAGGATGTATACACAGCATTCCAGGTGATTCGCTGACTGAGTTCCGGCGTGGTTTCATAGGTTGCAAGCCATGTGCTGAACCGGTCGAATATTTTACCAACCAGCGGCATGGGCCTTCCTGCGGGCCAGTAATACGTATAGGCCACCGGTCCGAAATAGGGATCATTACCGAGCGTATCGGGCGTCCCTTCCTGTGCGTAAAGCGACATTTTTGCGGGTGCACCCGGACGAACAACTATGGGAAGCTCCTGTGAAAAGGAGCGGTAGGAAATGGTGACGGTCCCGTGACCGGTATCGGTCGGCGCAAAATCCCACTGGTTCGCCGAACTGGGTGCGGTGTTTGACGTATCGATATTCGACGTAACACTCCAGTCAACATTGAGCGCCACCCATCCGTCATTGTCGTCACCGCCTACCCGGTCGGTGCGGCGTCCTTCAGCGCGCACCAGGGTGTCGAGGCCGAGATTGATAACAACCGAATCGAAATCGGTCCCCTGTATTTTTTTCTGCCCCCCCGTTCCGAACACAAAACGCAGTGAATCATAGGCCGCCGGGTCAACCACCACGGTCATGGTGTCCCGGAAATCAACATCAGACGGGTTGTCCATGTCAATTCCCCATACCTCCGCGTTCCCCGGAGGTCCGACCTTGGTAATAATACCCTCTCCGATGTTTGTCCGCCCCCCGTCGGCAGCGGTAACAAAGCTCTCGCCGGGTGCGATTATCCGCCAGTCGGCGTTGCTGCAATTGCCGGTATAATTGCCGAATTCATCCCGCAAAATACCGTAGACCGTGTCCATTGACGATGCGCTGTCAAGACGCAGCGTGTCGATTGGTTTGGGAAGAATCAGGCTCAACCCTCCGGCAACATCCGGCGCCCCCTCGAGTACGAGTTGATAGGCCGCATCCGGTTCCACATTGACAACCACCTCGGTCGTCACAATATCGGACCCGTCAACAATAGTTGCCCGTATGGTATAGCTCCGATAGGCCCGGGTTGCAGTAAAAGTATTTACTCTGGCCGGCCCTTCTCCATATACCAGCGTTCCGCCGGATGTGTCGCCCAGAATTTCCCAGGTGACCTGTTGCGCGCGGACCGTGTCCTCCACGGTATGGTGAACGCCGAACGAGTCGACCGAATCAACGATAACTGTGGCCGTATACGTAATACTGTCGCCTGCAAGTATCGTCCCGGTATCAGGCTCGGCGTCAATCTGGATATCGGTAATAATTGCGGGCTTGATAAGAAATACACCGGTGACATGAAATACGATATCGTCAAAGTCGGCATCGCCCGGCGTGAGGTCCTCAAATCCGAATTCAACCGTATCGGTCCGCTCATTATTTACATGGTCGCGTATCCATCCGGCAACACACCATCTCCGGCCGATAGGATACTCCCGGCCGTCAGGCGCAGAAACGAGATCATCGGCATAATCTTCACTCCAGAAACGGTCCACATTCTGGCAATCACCCAGCGTGTCTGCCTGCGTGCAACTGTCTCCGGGCGCCCGGTTCGGCCCGGTATAGCGGAAATTTCTGGAACAACTTGCCTGTCCCGCAACAACCCGGTACATGAAAAAGAGCGTGTCAAGATGCTCAATATATCCTGCAACACGAGGATCTTCTGTGAGATTTACCCGGGTGCCTGCCGGATCGTGGTTCTGGAAAAGATACAGCGTATCCCATCCGTCAAACGGGCCTCCGCCGGGGACCATGAGATACAGATTGCCCGTGCATCCTGCCTCATTCCGGTGAAGCCAGATAACAAAGGAATCCAGAGTGGTGTCCCGTAAAAACGTTGCGCCCATGAAAAGAGAATCTGCAATCCAGCCGGTCTTTGGCGGATCAAAAGGATCGGTGTTTTCTCCCCATTCAGTGATTCCCTGCGCCTGGAGAGAAATAAATGCACTGCATACGATACATAAAACAATACCGTAATCCTTCATGTTCCTCTGTTTCATATTGCAGTTCCTGTGTTTGATGTCTGAATATGGATGAACAATAATTTTATTATCAAATATAGACTGCGCCCCTTCCAGCAATATCTGCAATCTACATTATATAATATTGTCTGGTGATCTGCAAAAAACGGAAATACAATTTCCCAAACACATTTTTTTGTGTTGAATAACCGGAAAAAGCGTGATACCGGCCTGTTTTCGGTGTCCCCGGTCCGGAAAAAGTGGTTCAGCGTCCTATTCCCAGCGATCCTGAGTAGGTTTTTTTCCGGTTGCCGTCGTCCCGGTGCTCTTCGAGATAAAGCAGCGCCCGATACACGCCGGGCGCGCATTTCATGTCTTTATCGTTCAGCCCGTTCCAGTAGAAATTGAACTGCCTGACATCGCCTTCATCCTCGAGCGTCCACTCGGCTGGAAGCAGATTGACGTCGTTATCGCGGTGATAGACAAGATTTCCGACAATATCATAAATTTTCAGTGATCCGGTAACCCGTATTGTTTCCGAAGAGATCACCATTTTTGCGGTAATGACGGTCCCGGCTTCCCGGTACGCCCATTTCATCGCCTCCTCGGGCGGACGGTGTTTCAGCTCGTCTTCTTTATGATTGGCCGTTGGCGGAAAGGGATTGGGACCGACCACGATATTATTCGGCAGCGCCCCCCGCACCCGTACCTGGACCGGCACATTTTCCGGCTCCGGAACATTGTTGTTTCTGTCAATCAACTCGCCCGCATACGCGGTGTCGCCGGTTGTTGTGTCGACAACTTCCTCAACTGAGAAACTCAGCTTGTGGCTCGCCGTGAGCAGAGAATCGTTGGTCATGTAAAATTCGATCCATTTGCCGTGCTTGTCAACATCATGGAACCGCTCGATACCGTCGAACAGCCCCGGCACCCAAACATCGGAGCCTGTTCCCGACGGGACCCAGACATCAAACAGCGATGACGGTGTTGCCGAGGTGATGCTGAATGAGCCGGTGCTGGAGTCAAGGATGCTTTCGCTGAAAACGACTTTTACCAGGTCCTGCGTTCTGTCATCGACATTGTTGACTGTTTTTTCCACGCTCCAGACCACCGGTCCCGCGCCGTCGGTTGCCTGCACCGTATCCGCGCTTCGTATGCCGGATGCGGCCGTGCTGCTGTTGTCAACATAGACTGCCGGTGTCCAGCTTGTCTGGGGCCCGTCGGACCGGGCAGTGTCTTCAGACAAAACCAGCACATACACCGTACTGTCGGCCGGGTCGGGCTGCATGACATCCGCAACCGTAAAGGTGTGCGAATCATTGCCGTAGCTCCACACCACGCTGAAAATATCCTGCGCACTCGAATCGGTAAGGTCGACCGGAAGGTCGAAATAGAGAGTAACCCGGTCTAAAAAGCCGTTGCCGTTTGTATCTGCGGTTACGGCTTTCATGGATGCACTGCGGAGAATATCGATAAAAATAGAATCGGTAATTGCGGGGTCGTCCGGTGACGAGGAATAGATATATCCCGACTCGTTCCTCGAAACATCGCTCGAACTGTACACGATCCGTGATGCGGGCATCTGCCCGGTGATATCGTGGAGGTTCCCGGTTGTCGACCAGTCTGTTTCCACCTCGCCGATCCTGTTGCCGAACCGGTCGTATCCCATTGACGCAATAATAACGCTTTCATCGCGGGCATAATCGAGCGTGACCGTGTCGCGCGTGCCGCGGCTGGGAACCAGGTCGAGTGAATCAAGCTTTGCAGGAAGCAACGTAAACGGCTCGCTCTCTCCTTCAAGGCTTCCGAGAGAGACAAAGAGCTGATGGGTGCTGTCCGCGTCCCGGGGTGCATAGTAGAGCACGAACCCGACCGTGTCCCGTCCGCCGGTAAAGCACTGCGTGCCGCTGATATCGGTATCCGGGCGCTGATTGAGATAATACACGCTGTCGCCGACAATGACCACGGGAATACTGTCCCGTCCGCCGTCACCAAGCGTATCCTGATATATTGTCGTAAAGCAAATCGAATCGCCGGGAACAAGACCGTCCTGGTTGCGGATTGTCACCTCGGCCCTGATCTCTTCACCGGCAATCCGCTTGTCTTCAGGCGTAAGAATTTTTATACTGATGCTTGTCGGCGGTCCGGGAGTGAACACCGCGTTGATCGAATCCGGATTTGCGCCCGGGTAGGTTGCCTTGATACTGCCGGTCCCGGTATCGGTGGGGGAAAAGGTCCATGTTGCCTCGTTTGCCGGCGGGTCGGGATCGACATCGAGCCCGGGAGCGGTCCACGTGGCTGAAACCTCTTCCCATATCGACGTATCCGAGCGAAGTCCCTCGACAAGTAACAGGGCTGTTTCATTGGTGTTGATCGTAAGTGTATTTCCAGCCGGGTCGTATGCCGCGGCGGGTGATACGACGGTAATCCGTAAATCGGTGTAATAGTATTCGAGTAACTTGACAAATGATGTGTCCGCCAGGCCGGTGGTGTCGTCGAGGGCACTGATCCGGGTAATACTGTCGGTCGCCATGGCATCCTTGATAATGATTCCCTGTCCCACGGATGCATTTCCCGGAGAAACATCGACAATATCCGGCAGTAATTCTCCCCAGGTGGTGGATTTGGAGTACTTGACAAAATTGCCCAGTGAATCCCGGAGCACTGCGTATACCTCGCCGCTGGTTGCAACGTTGGTAATTTTCACCGTATCGATTTTCTCCGCGCTGTTTAATGCAGGACGATCGTCGGCTTCGAGTACCAGTTGCGCGGGCTCACCGGGGACCACGGTCAAGGCGACCGTATCGCTGAGGCGACCCCAGGCGGCAATCACAAATACAACGCGGTACGCCATTACCGGATCGTAAACGGCTTGTGCAGGCATGATTCCCGACGGCGTGAGTGTGCCGGTCATGGTATCGAGCTGTCCCTGTGAATCGATTGCCGTCCATGCCATCGACAACTGGGGGTCGCGTTCGTAGGTGTCCAGCCAGGTGTCGTCAAAAAACAACTTGGCCACAAGCGGGAACGGCGTGCCTGCGACCGCAATTTCGGTGTCGCTATATGCGATATTGCTGTCGATATCCGGCTGTCCTTCGTATGGATACAGGACCAGGCGGTTCGGCGTTCCCGGGGAGACCGTAACCGGAAGCGTATCGGGCACGGCACCGCCCCTGGTGACAATAATCGTGCCCTCACCCGGACCGGCTGGCGAAAAGGTAAAGCTGCTCCCGTAATCGGACTCCGGATCGAGGGCAGGTGAAGAAAACTCCCAGTTTCCGTCAACAACAACCCACGTGGAATCGAACCGGCGAAAGCCCTGCACATAGATGGTTGTGTCCTGTCCGGCAACAACGGCAAGGCTGTCGAGCCGGGCCGGGCCCTCCGGCGTTGCCACGATCCGGAGGGAATCGTACGTCACATTCGAGAGGATTACCATCACGGTATCATACATGTTTGCATGTGTTGATTTATCGGCATTCCAGGCAACAACCCAGGTAGTGTCGATCGTACCGAGGCGCTCGATACGGCCTTCACCTTCCTGCGGGACGCGGCCGTCTCGCGCGGTCACCACGGTTTCATCTAATGAAAGCCATTCGGAATTACTGCAGTTGTCAACATAATTCTCGAACCGGTCCCTCAGCACCGCATACGGATATATCACTGCAACGCCTTCATCGAACGTAATCGGATCATACGGATTGTCGTCGTTCCGGGGCGGTTCTCTGTCCCGCTCGATCACCAGGTGGTGGGCGGTATCGGGATTTACCGTTACGGTAATCGAATCGACCAGCCTGATACCGCTTTTCTCAAACACGGCTATGACCCTGTGCGACGTGTATGCATAGGTTGGTGAAAATGACGTGGTGTGACCCTCAAGCGTTGAAAGGGTCTCCGCGGGCGCGGTGCCGGAAACCTGCCTGATTCCCCACGAAATGATATTTCTTGAGCTGTCGATATTCTCGTATTGACCGAACCATTCATTGCCGTAGAACACCTTTGCATAGAGGTCCAGAGTATGTCCTGCGGTGACAGTTGCTGCTGTAAGGGGCGGCACACCTGCGGGATCTCCCGGCTGATCGTATATGTCAAGACGGTCCGGGTCGCCCGCGAGGAATGTTACGGGAATGGAGTCCGGGACCGAGCCCGCACGCGCAATTGTAATCCATCCGGTGCCGACTTCCCCGGCAGCAACATCCCACTGGTTGCTCCACCCGGGCGGCGTGTTGCCGGTGACAAGTGCGGTGCTTTTGCTCCATTCGGCCGGCACCGGCTCCCATCCCCGGACCGGATGCCTGCCGTAGGCAAACAGGATATCATTTTCACCGGTGCGGAG
>WJKA01000181.1 GCA_014729375.1 Chitinivibrionales bacterium | reverse complement strand
TTATAAACAATGTATACTTATAATTCGTATATAGAGTACAGAAACTTACGGGGAAATGATTTATGAAGCTGACCGGTTTCACCCAATATTGCAATGCCGAATACTCAATCCGGCGCCGCAAGATTTTTCAGATATCTACTGTACCGTTTTTTCTAGCTGTATTTGGAATGGCGAGTTCATTGTACGGGGATTCACACCATTCGCTTGAAGCGTATTTGCTGCGGGCGCGGGACAATAATCCCGGGATTGCATCTGCCCGGTCCTCTGCGGTCGCGCATGAAAAAGAAGCTCGCCTCGCAACAGCGCTTCCAGACCCTTCAGTGTCGGCCGGGTATTTTATTTCACCGGTTGAGACGAGGCTCGGGCCACAGGTGGCGAAAATCGGCGCCATGCAGAAAATTCCCTGGCCGGGAAAGCTTGCTGCACGACGAGCTGTTGCAGAACATTCCCTGGAGATTGCCCATCAGAATGTGCGGATGGTTGAATCGGAGGTTTTTGCCGGAATCCGTCAGGAGTACGCACGCCTTTATGCAAGCGGTAGAGCATTGCATATCACTGAAGAGAACCTCGCTTTGCTTGGGCAAATGGAATCGATCCTGCTGGAAAAATATGCTACAGCGTCGGCAGACCAGCTTTCTGTTGTTAAAATACAGGTTGAGATAGCTCTGCTTGAGGATTCCCGCGACAAGCTTGCGATCCGGGGCCGCACGCTCAGGGCCCGCCTTGCCGCACTGCTGAGCACACAAATCGATCCTGATTCCATTCCTTTTCCATCAACGCTGCCGCAACTTGAAATTCCCGCCGGCCCCGGCCGCTTGCAGGAGAAAGCTCTTGATGCAAGCCCGTCATTGAACATTGCAAATATCCAGACCCGGATATCCGACGTTTCGGTGGTGCTGGCAAAACAGCGTTTCGCGCCTGATTTCACGCTTATGACAGATTATCTATTCACCGATGAGGCAAATTCACCAATGGTTTCATCGAAGGACAACGGAAGGGACCCGTGGATTGCAGGGATATCGATGACCATTCCTTTGTGGGCGGGCGCCAAAACCGCGGCAGTGCGCAAGGCACGTGCTCAGAACAGCATGCAGGAATCAACAGCCGGAGAAAAACGGAACATGGTTATCGAAAAATGCATATCGCTTGCCGGGGAACTTGATAATGTAGAAAAGAAAATCCGTCTATATGATACAATGCTGATCCCGAAGGCGCGGCAGGCCCTTGCCCTGGTTGAAGAGTCGTATGGTAATGGCCGGTCGACAATGCTTGATTTTCTTGACGCCCAGCGTTCGCTTCTTATGCTCGAAACGGCGTACGCGGAAAAAGAGGCTGCGCGGGAAATTATCGCAGGGCAGATAGATTCGCTTCTGGGAGGAGATCTCACGCGAACAATGCTGAAAAACGGTAACTGAATACACTGCCGGAGGATACCATGATGAAAAAGAAATTGGATACCGTACCAAAAAAGATATTTGTCGTTAGCGGCCTGCTGGTCGCGCTGGGGATTACTTACTGGATCGGCGTGTCTGTGGGGGCGCAAAGCGGACAGGGCGGTTCCGACGAAATTCATGCGCACACAACCGATAACAAAACGATGTGGACCTGCTCGATGCACCCGCAGATTCAGTTGCCCGAGCCGGGCAAGTGTCCGATCTGTTTCATGGACCTCATTCCGCTGGAAACCGATAATTCCGGTTCGGAAAGCTCAGGACCGGTCCGTTTATCCATGACAGAGAATGCAAAGGTCCTTGCCGGGATTGCCACTGTTCCTGCGGTCCGGAGAAATATTCATGCCGATATCCGGTTGACCGGCAAAGTCGCGATTGACGAGACACGGATGGAATTGATAACCGCGCGGGTTGCCGGGAGAATCGACCGTCTGTATGTCGATTATACGGGTATTCCGGTACAATCAGGGGACCATCTGGCGCGCATCTACAGCCCTGAGCTGGTATCGCTCCAGCGGGAGCTCCTGGAGGCCGCCCGGGTAATGGACAATGCCGACGGCATGCTGAAAAGGAGCAGCGAGAGAACATTCGAAGCATCAAAAGAAAAACTCCGCCTGCTCGGATTTTCCGATCAGGAGCTGGAGCGGATACTCGCCCGAAGCGCTCCCGGCGATCACATGACTATTCGGGCGGGGCGCCGGGGCGTGGTTATCAAAAAACCAGTCAAAAAAGGCGCGTATGTTTCGGAGGGTACTCCGTTGTTCCATGTCGCCGATTTAAGCACAGTATGGCTACTTCTTGACGCATACGAATCAGACCTGGCATGGCTTCGGCTCGGTCAGAATGTCGAATTTTCCGTGGAAGCATTTCCCGGTGAATCATTTCAGGGATCCATCTCGTTTATCGGTCCGGTAGTCGATCCGTCCGCGCGGACTGTCGATGTCAGAGTGATTGTCGATAATAACGATCGTCGTTTGAAACCCGATATGTTTGTTCGGGCGAATGTCAAAGCCGCGGTTTCGAGATCCGGCGCGGTCGCGAGCACGTCGCTCCGCGGAAAATGGATCAGTCCGATGCATCCGCAGATAGTAAAAGACAAACCGGGAACCTGCGATATCTGCGGCATGCCGCTTGTCCGGGCAGAAGATCTGGGATACGTGACTTCGGGATTTGAAAATGTCGAGCCGCTGGTAATACCGGCAACCGCGCCGCTTTACACAGGTGAGAGATCTATTGTATATGTGGAGGTCCCCGGTGCTGAAATGCCTGCCTATGAAGCGCGTATTGTTGAGCTCGGGCCCGGAGTGGGTGACTATTATATAGTAAAGTCCGGCATTACCGAAGGCGAAAAGGTGGTTGTCGAAGGGGCATTTAAAATCGACAGCGAATTGCAGATCCGGGCGAAACCGAGCATGATGAACCCCGCACATGAATCAGGACATATAAAGCATGTTTCCCGGAAAACTTCTCGCACGAACACAGAAACCGTCCAAATGCCCGATATTG
>WJKA01000180.1 GCA_014729375.1 Chitinivibrionales bacterium | reverse complement strand
TGTATGTACCCTGGTGGCGCTCTGATGAATACTATGCCAATTCCTGGCACGGGACCTGGGAGCTTGACGGCGGGGGCGCATTGATGAACCAGTCGTGTCACATGATCGATATGCTGTGTGACCTCATGCCGCCGGTGGAATCGGTCATGGCATATGCTGATAAAAAAGGACACCCGCAAATCGAAGCTGAAGACACCGCTGCGGCAATCCTCCGGTTCCGGGGCGGTCCGCTGGGGATTATCTACGGAACGAGCGCATCATTTCCCGGCCAGTTCAAGCGGTTCGAAATCACCGGCACCAGAGGCACGGTCATTTACCTTGAAGACTGCTTTACGGTTTGGCAATTCGCAGACGAACGTCCTGAGGATGAAACGGTAAGGGACCAGTTCGGGCAGGTTGACGGTCTCGGGAGTGTTGATGATCCTGCTGCAATAAAACATACAAACCATACGCGAAATTTTCAGGCATTTATCGATGCTATAGAATCAGGGAAAAACTTTGTTCTTAATGGACAGGAGGCCCGGAGAGCGGTTGAGCTGATCCTGGCCATTTACCAGTCGGCGAAGGAGAGACGAGAGATTGTTATCGAGCAGCAGCCATGAAAGCAATCCAGTCCGATATCACCACGCTTCATGTCGATGCACTAGTTAATGCGGCAAACAGGTCGCTCCTGGGCGGCGGCGGCGTTGACCGCGCGATCCACCGGGCCGCAGGCCCTTCGCTTCTGGAAGAGTGCAAAAAACTGGGCGGCTGCAATACCGGTGAGGCTAAAATCACCGGAGCGTATGACCTTCCGGCAAAATATGTCATCCACACAGTCGGCCCGGTCTGGAACGGCGGCACGGCAAACGAACCGGAATTACTTTACAAATGCTACACTCGCTCGCTCAGCCTGGCGCAAAAACATAAATGCACAAGCATCGCTTTCCCCTGTATCAGCACCGGCGCATATGGATATCCTCCCGACAAGGCCGCTTCCATTGCAGTTACTGCCTGCAGGGAATTTTTCACCACTACTGATTATCCTGCCGACATACTCTTCTGCTGCTTTTCTGCAAATGATTTGAAAATGTATGAAAAGCTTCTCAACGAACCGGATTAAACAGTTTTTATGTGACCCGTTGTTTCCCTTCTGTCAGGCACTTGAGTCATGCGAGCAGGGCATTCAATTTCTTCCCCTTTAGAAAACCTGTACTGTGGATATACGATCCCATAATGCTGCGTGCATAGCCAGACTCGTGGCCATTTTTCTGAATACATATCAAATTATGAGAATAATCCTATACAAACCAGACATTTCCCGACAGTACCTATGCGACCTATGAATATGATTCTGCGGCGCCCTGGAAACCAAAAAAAACGGCAATGGCGTTGAAATAGAATACCTCATTGACAATGCACGGCGCTTGACCGATATTATAGCAATAAGCTCAAGCAACGACACGATCACGAATATCCACTACGACCTCGACAATGTCGGCAATGTTCTTGAAATGGTCCGTGAATAAAAAGCACAATGGCTCATTTAAGCGGGATTGCGCGCTTTGTCTTTGCAGACTCGTAAATTCCCAGAATAATTTCAGTTGCCCGAGATGCTTCCTCGCCATGTACCAGGGGTTCGCGGTTTTCATGCACGGCCCCAATGAAGTCTTCAACAACCCGTTCATGCAATGTCGTATCCGCGACCGATGCTGATGATGCTCCTGAATGAGAGCTGAAGTTGCTGCTTGCGCCCGGATTGTCAATGTCATCGATATTCCATTCGACCATTTCATTATTGACCATAATGAATGATCCTTTATCGGTATATACTTCGATACGCGGATTGTAGCCGGGACTGGTTATAGTTGATGCAGTCAGCGTACCCAGTGCCCTGTTTTCGAATTCCATAATGCAAACACCATGGTCTTCAACCGGAATATCATGCCCGAGCGTTGCCGTTCTGGCGATTAGCGTGGCAGGTTTGCCGAAAAACCATCCCATAAGATCGATTGTATGCGATCCCTGCTGCATAAACGGCCCGCCGCCGTCAATATCCCACGTACCCCGCCAGCCAGCACTGTCGTAATACTCCTGCCCCCGGTAAAATTTCGCGCTCACCTCCAGTGCGCGTACGGTCCCCAGTGCGCCGCGGGCGAGCAATTCTTTCACCTTCCGGTTTACCGGATGAAACCGGTGCTGATATGCAACCCCGAGTTTCACCCCTGATTCCCGGCATGAGAGGATCATGCGCTCCATGCTTTTTATTGTTATATCAAGGGGCTTTTCAGTCAGCACATGCTTGCCCAGAGCCGCGGCCGCACAGGTGTCCCGCCAGTGTAGACCGTTCGGTGTGGCAATTATAATGCCGTCAATATCGCCTCCGATAGTGTCAAGCCGTTCGCTCCATTCAGGAATGCTGTGCTGTTTTGCAAAGGATTCCGCCCGGTCGTCTGATCGCGAAACAACCGCAATTATTTCCCCATCCGCAATCCTGCCCATTGCTTTGACATATGTTGTTGCAATATTTCCGGTCCCGATAAGGGCAAATTTCATTGGTTGCATGAACGGTCCCTTTTGATTAGTGTGGTATTATTCTTCGTACAGCCGTATATAAAATAAGAATTTGGAAGGGGCCGGGGCGTGCATTCCATACGTATTTGTCTTATTAAACAGGGGGAACCTGCTGAATATTTAAAAATCCACTGTTTATCGGCGCCCCTGAATAAATCTCCGGCTTTGCTCAACAGCACCCGCCTGCACGCGCACCACATACATTCCTGCCGGAATACCGGAAATATCAACGCTGTTCTGTCCGGGCCCGTGACCGGAGAGCCTGTATATTTGACGTCCCAGAAAATCTTCAATCGTAACTGTGTAGAAGATTGTTCCGGTAACTGTAACGACCGGTGCGCCGTTCGAAAATGAAACACGCGCCTTGACTGTCGCGACACCTTCCCCGGACGTGCCGGATATAGACCCGCGGTCGCGCATAACCGGTGCAGCCTGAATATAGCATTCGGCCGGAGCTCCCGGATTGACGGCGTCCTGCTCATACACCTCATCGTAGACCCCCATGATCAGCGGATTGTAGCTGCAGCCGAACCAGCCGCGGAAAAAGAGGACATCTCCCTGTTCCACTCCGTCAACCAGCGAAGCGCGTCTGTTATTCCAATCGTCTTTTGAAAGATTCACCGTATAGTTGACACTGAATGCACAGGGAAGCAGCTCTTTTACGGATAAAGGGGTTTGGGCAGCACTGTACGGCGGTTGCAGATATTGAGCCGTATATGCATAGTGCGCCGTAGCATCCGGCGGATAAAACTCCGGAATAATGAGGAGGTCGGGATGTATCTCCCGGATCCGCCGAAATACGCACGACTGAAGTTTCAAGGATTTGAATTCTTCATTCTCACCAACCTGGCGCCATATCAACGGCGTGTCCATATAAAAAAGCGTACTCCCGAAATGATCCTTCGCATATGTAATCATCTTGTCGACACGCTCGACAACCGGATAAAATTTCCACCACGGTACTCCGTCAGGCCGGATTGCACTGAAATCATCACCGAGCGGATTGCGCTCATCCGGATTATGGCTTCCCGTGCCGCGGGCCCAGGACCCATCAGGTTTTTCATATATCTGACTTGGCCTTATACACACCCCGGTGCGCAGGCCTGCATCGCGAAATTTCTGAAAAAACTCTTCGGCAACCGTATGCATTTCCGGCGCCAGAATGGGAAGCATTCGAGGATCGCCCACAAATCCAACCGATTCCACCTCGCCGTCACCAAGATTCCATACGACCATACCCTGCGCATTGACATTCTGAAGCGTTGATATCGAATTATCAGCGAACTCGAGTATTTTGCGCTTAAATTCATCAAAATCCGCTGCATCGGGACCTGAGCAGGCAAGGTCTTTATCGTTGAACCATCCGCGCGGATTGTCATCGCTTATATGCCCGTTGATTGGCAGAAAAATCGCGCCTATGGGACGGTGATCGGCCCATTTCAGAGATGGCTGGTGAAAAGCACGGAACCGCTCGTACAATCCGGCTGCTATCTGCGACTGCGACGAACTGCCGTCACCAAATGCAAAAACAAATTCAAGCATCAGGCTGTCTCCGGGAGCTATCCGCGGCAAGCCGTGCGGACGGAGCTCATAGCTTCCGGGACGGTGGGCAGTCACACCGCCGCTCACCATGGCACAGTATTGTGTATTTGTACTCTTTGCAAACGCTATTTTGACCGGTGGAAATATTGTATGACAGGCGTACAACACTTTCTGCTCCGGACTGCCCCAGCGGGCCTCGCATGCAATAACTTTATCCAGCGTATTTTTCCAGCCGGCTTGTATGTCCGACGGGGCTTCGGGAAACGTAAGAGTGCCCAGGTTTATCGTAAAATCTGCAATCGTCTTTGTAAATGTATTATGAATAGTTATTGCGCGGTATAATATATCGGTCCCTGTCGAGTCGTGGAAATGCGTGATTGCCCGCTGGGTCGAGTCTGTTTCAAAACTGTATTCCTTATAGTTATTTATAGTCACTGTCTGCAGTGTTACAGACATGAATGCCGGCTCCCCGCTCAGATTAACCCCGCGCACCTGCGACCAGATACAGGAACTCGCCCATAAAACCATCAGGCTGCAGATAAAAACCGCATGGATCCCGGTACCACAATACTGTTTTTTCAGGTTCTGAGCCGGTTTTTCTTTTCGTAACAACATAGTTGTTCCTTTCGTACATTTCAGGTATCTTTGTTTGGTGGGGCGCTGCAATTATTAATCCAAAATTCCGCAGTTGAGTGTGGATGATACGTGTAAGATAGTTTGTGAGATTGAGTTGTGAAAAACGTAGTCCTACCCGGGGAGGTAAGGCGAGGCTTTTCGCAATTCAAGATTGCGCAACAGCTTACGCGTAGCGCCGCAATTCAACTGCGGAATTTAGGTTAATATAATATACTAACCGACTCAGGTGGGTCGGTCTCGTCATTCCGGCCCCGAATCAAGTTCGGGATAAACTCCAGCCGGAATCCATCTTGTTGTAGCCGGGAATTCGACTGGGTTCCAGGGCCTGCCCCGGACAAGAACCGGGGTTCGCCGGAATGACGACCGAAATTGTTCATAGGGACCTGAGTAGTTACATAATAAAATGAAATTCTTTCTGTATAAATTGTATCAGTGCCTGCTTTATTAAAGGCCTCACTCATGCATTCCGGCATCAATCATTTTCATGTAGTATTTTTAGCCGACTGCTCTGTTACACGGTATTACAAAGGAGTTTCAATGGCAAAGCACACGACACTGATAACCGGTGCAAGCACGGGGATCGGCCGGGCAACGGCTGAAATGCTGGCACAGCAGGACCATTTCGTAATCGGCCTGGCGCGGCGTGAAGTTCACGATTTTCCCGGGGAATATATTCAGATCGATTTGATGGATGAGCGCGCTGCGCAGGACGTGCTGAATGATATCACCGCGCGTTATGCAATTGACGGTCTTGTTAATAATGTAGGAATTGTCCGTCCGGCGCCCCTTGAAGAGATCACGTTGAAGGACCTGCGGGATGTCTATGAAGTCAATGTCCGGGTTGCGGTCCAGTGCATGCAGGCCGCTGCGCCGTCAATGAAACAAAAAAAATACGGGCGGGTTGTTAATATTGCCAGTCTGGTTACCTCCGGAGTACCCCACCGCGGGGTATATGCATCGGCAAAATGCGGCCTGGTAAGCTTCACCCGGACCTGGGCCCTCGAACTGGCCAAATACGGCATCACGGTCAATGCCGTATCACCCGGACCGACCGCAACCGAAATGTTCAACCGGAATAATCCGGTCGGCAGTGACGGATACAAGCGCTATACAGGCATGACAGCCATGAAACGCGTTGCACCACCTGAAGAAATCGCTGTGGCAATCTGTTTTTTCATGGGCCAAAACGCATCATTTGTCACCGGCCAGCACCTGTACGTTGACGGTGGCGCAAGTGTTGGACGAAGCGACTGAACGGTCCGGGAAATGGCCGGAATTTCGACCTGACTCAGTGCAGCGGCTCAATGCAGCGCGATGAGCGTTCTATTCCGGGCAAGTGTGATTTCTGATTTATAGCTCACCAGGCATAGCTTACTCCGAAATTGACATACACAGGCGCCCCGCTGTAGGTAATCCGGAACAGTTCGTCAACGCGGATCCCGCCGCGGATGTTGACCCCCCATTTCTGGAGGAAAATAATGCCCCCGCGAACGCCGAAATCAAACTTGCCGCCGGTGCTTCGATACCATCCGTCAACAACATCCTCATAAACGGTATCCCGGTATTTGTCCGAATGAGCATAATGGGCAAACAGAAACCAGGCAAATGACGCCTCCGCGGCAATATAGAAATCTTCATGGTAAAATCCTGGAAGAATCCCTTCTTCAAGCGTAAAATTATATGCCACCGCGGCCCAGTTCTCCTGCCGCATGTTCCGTACGGTCAGCGCATTGACAACTTTCACTTTTTTAAACTGATACACCGGGACCATGGTCCCGATCTCTCCAATGTAATTCCTTCCGCTGGAAAGCATCATCGGGGTGGCAAAATCAGCCGAAAGCGTCAAAGGCCACTCGTTCTCCCCGATATGAAACACCCGGGCATATCCGACATTCAAGGTAAAACTGGGGTCAAAGTTTAATCCGAATATGAAACTGTTGGAGAAAATGCCTGCGGGATGATGAATTCCTCTGGAAAACGCCGATACAAACAGCAGAACTATACAGGCCGCGATATGCGAAACAATACGTCCGTTCCGGCCCGAAAAATGTGCCGGCACACGGGCAACGCGATCTGATATGAAATGGTTTTCCATAGTACTGCTCCCGGTGGCCGCTATTCCCCGATAAATCCGCGGATTTCATCAATAACATCTTCATGACGGACCCAGCCGACGTCATGCCCCGCACTGTCGATCTCAACGCTTCGCGTATCGGGAAAAAAGTGCCCCTGTTTTTCCTGATATTCCATACCGAATACCTTGTCCCATGCCCCGCAGATAAACAGCACCGGCCCGGTGAATGAATCAAGACCGGAGGTAAAATCAAAATCAACATACCCGTCCTTATCGGCCAGCAAAACCGCATTGCAGACCCCGCCGCTGCGCACTGACGGTGATGGGTCCCGTCGTGACAGGTGGTATGTTCGCGGAAGCAGGTCCGGCATAATCGTTTTCAGCATATAATCGATTTTTTCGTGAGAATCCCCCGCAGTCATGAATTGACTGTTCCAGAGTACCGTGTGAAGACTCGGGTCGGACAACGGCGGATACGACAACGGCCATTCATCACTGGTAAGCGAACCGCATGCAAGCAAAACAGCCCTGTCGACCACATCCGGATGCCCGGAGATATATGCAGCAGCATACATCCCGCCCCATGAATGTCCCACAAGGACCACTTTCCTGCTCTCCGATTGACGGTAATGGCTGATAAGCTGGTGAAGGTCTTCAATGTATAAATCAACTGTAATTTCGCTTTCATCGTGCCTCCGCGATAAACCGGCGCCGCGCTGATCAAAATAGACAAGAAAAAATGAATCCTGCAACCCGCGTAACCTGGTTAAATACCGGAAATCCAGTCCGGGACCGCCATGAAGAAAAATTATCATGTCATTCGCCCGGTCGCCGTATGTCTCAACATAAAGCTTTGTATTATTTACGGCCAGGGATTCCAGTGACAAATCATCATCAACCGTGGGAGGAACAAGGTTTCCAGGCTCTGAAGGATCGAGAATTGTGCATGAAACCGGCAACAGCAGCACCATCGCCGCTATGATTAAATATTCGCTGTTTCGCATAAATGAAAAAACAATTTCGCCTTGCAATCAATACAATTATATTGATTTGTCAAAGGTGATTACCTGTTATTAAAAACAGAGGTGTTCTACCTTGCAGTAAAACGTTTGCAGCAGGCTTGCCTACACCAGCACGGGTATATATAGGCTCTTATAAATATAATAAAAGCAAAGAAAAAAAATGGATTATTCGAAAAAAAATCTAATTTACCCCGGAAAGGCTTTAAGCCCGAAAAATATTCCCAGCACAACAATTCCCATGCTCACCGGAACAGTAATCAGATTGTAATACCACTTTTTTGTCCACAGCCATCCTGTCAACACACTCCAGACAACCGCAATAAGCGCGACGGCCCCGAGAATTCCAAGAGAATATGCGCCCGCTGCCGCCAGGGCATTCTCCGAGCGGAGCATGAACGGTTTGAGCACTGTTGAAGAGTGGTATCCGTGAAGCGCTCCGCACAGGGCGATAAACCAGAGCCGCGTCCTGGCAACGTTGCCGGTGAAGACATTTTCCATACCGACAGCAGCGGCGGAAAATGTTGCCAGCGTCCCGGCATGATTGAGCGAAACCGGAGGGGAAAATTGTATCATGAGAACCACAACGGCAATAAATGATCCGGCAAAAATCCCCAGTTGACCGGTTATCAGCCCTGCACCCGATGCAACAATCAACAGCGCACAAACAAACAGGACATGCTCGATCCCGGAGGGTAGTATGCTGAAAAACCCAAGATAAACAAATTTGCGCCATCGTCGCGTTGCCGACCGGGTCACCAGGGAATCGGACAACACCCGGCTGGAAGATGGCCCATCCCTGCTTTGCAGCACCGGAACCCCGTCTTCAAGCTTAATAAACGTCCGGGAACCATCCCTGGCAAGTTTCAGCGACGGCTGTTTCTGTCCGGGCATATGAATTAATATGCCGATAAGAGGCAACTGCTTCAGCTCCCTGATTTCCATGGGCGTATTCTTGAGATCATATTGTGCCGAAAGCGTATTCAGCTCTATCC
>WJKA01000179.1 GCA_014729375.1 Chitinivibrionales bacterium | reverse complement strand
CGCCCCACCTGGACGCTGAACTGGATTGGTACGGCGACGACATTGAACGCGGCATTGCCGAATTGGTCTCCGAGGCCACCAGTGTGCGCTTTGATGGTTCGGACCTGATGCCGGGTGAGGTTGGCGCTGGTTCCTTCTGGACCGGCATGACCGACTACTTCTCCGGTACGGCGGACATGGACACCGTCCTCGCTGAGATCGATGCCTCCTGGCCTGAAGACGGCGAAGAACCCGCTGAAGAAGCTGAAGAAGAGGCTGAAGATTTGCCACAACTTGTCATTTGGGCTGATGAGAATCGAGCTGAAATCATTGAAGATCTTGGACAAGCTTTCAAGGAAGAATATGATATTGAAATCGTAGTTCAGCAGCTCGGTTTCGGTGATATCCGTGATAATTTGAAGGTGGCTGGACCTGCTGGCGAAGGCCCTGATATCATCATTGGCGCTCACGACTGGTTGGGTGAGTTGGTGGCCAGTGGTTTGTTAGCCCCCATCGAATTGGGAGATAAGCTAGAGGAGTTTGTGCCTTCTGCCATCCAGGCTTTCACCTATGAGGGCGAACTCTACGGAATGCCTTATGCTATTGAAAACTTAGCTTTCTTCCGTAACCCGGATCTGGTACCTGAGGTTCCTGCTGATTGGGATGAGGTTGCTCAGATCGCTGCTGATCTCGAAGAAGCCGGTGAAGTTCAGAACGGTTATGTGCTTCAAGAGGGTGACCCCTATCACTTCTTCCCAATTCAAACCGCCTTTGGTGGTTACGTCTTTGGGCAGAACGAAGATGGCACCTACAATGCTGATGATGTCGGCATTGACAGCGAAGGGTCAATTGCGGCTGCTACGTGGTTAGATACCATGGTCAAAGAAGGCCATATGGAAGCCGGTTGGGATTATGACACGGTTCACGCCATGTTTGAGTCGGGTGATGCTGCTATGCTCATTACCGGCCCTTGGGCTTTGGAACGACTTCAAGAAGCTGGCGCAAACTATGAAATTAGCGCGATACCCGGTGACGGAAAACCCTTCCTCGGTGTACAAGGCTTCATGGTGAGTGCCTTCAGTGAGCAGCCCCTCATTGCTCAAGCCTTCTTGACGGAGTATGTTGCGACAACGGAAGTAATGATGGACCTCTACGAAGTTGGTAATCGTGCTCCTGCGATGGTGGAAGCTCAGGCGTTGGTTGAAGATCCTGATATTGCAGCTTTTGGTGTTGCTGGGTTGGGTGGTTTGCCCATGCCTGCAATTCCCGAGATGTCTGCTGTCTGGACGGCTTGGGGTGATGCTGTCACTCTCATCTTCCAACAACAAGAAGCGCCGGAGGCTGCTTTTGAGAATGCTGCTGAGCAGATCCGCACCACGATAGCTGAAGGTGAGTAATCTGTAAGTTAGTCTGGCCGGAGGTGCAAACGCGCCTCCGGCTTTTTTGATAGGGGGAGATGTTTGACCTCGTGGCTTAAATGCCTGCTGAGACAAGGAGGTTGGAATATGAATATCATTTTTCGTTTATTAGGTCTGGCAATTATTGATGCTTTTGGGATAAGTTTTGTGTGGCATCTGTTCTCAACTGGGAACTGGCATATTGCTATTGTCGTCTTTGTCGTGACGTTGGGGTTAAATTTGGTTTTTCTCATTGAGAAGTTATATCCACTACGGTGGTTTTCCCCGGGCTTGACTTTGATGATTGTCGTCATGTTATATCCTATGCTCTTCACCGTTTACATGGCTTTCACGAATTATAGTGATGGCCATTTATTGACGAAACCACAGGTGTTAGATCAATTAGCTAAAGAGCAATACCTTCCGGAAGGAGGGGAATCGTTTTCTTGGACTGCCTTTATTTCGGAAGAAGATGAATTTGCTCTTTGGTTGCAAAAAGAAGGAGAATCATACTTAGCTTATCCTGATGAACCGCTTATTGAAGCCTCTTCTTTAGGAAGTGATGAAATTGGTGAACTTGATGAAGAGGGTATTCCTAAAAGCATTCCTGGATACGAACGTTTGAATCGCATCCAGGTAGTGCGTTATCTCACGGATTTACAAGAATTAGAGTTTGGTGAATATCCCCATACCGTGCGTGTTAAGTCTTTGGATGAGGCCGCACAACTTCAACAACGCTATATTTATGATCCAGAGAATGACACCATCACAGATAAAAAAGAAGATAAAGTCTATAAACCAATTAGGGGAACTTTTACCTCTGAAGATGGGGAAGAGCTAAGACCAGGGTATTGGGTACCCATAGGTTTCAAAAACTTCGCAAGATTGTTCACCAGCCCTGCTTTGAGTGGCCCTTTCTTACGTGTTTTTGTTTGGACGTTTGCTCATGCCTTCTTCACGGTCTTGATCACTTTTGCGGTGGGACTTTTTTTCTCCATCGTCTTTAATCAACCAGATTTACCAGGTCGTAAACTTATCCGCTCATTAACGCTCATCCCTTATGCTATTCCAGCCTTCATTAGCGTAAACGTTTGGCGCGGATTGTTTAACCCTCATATGGGCAAGATAGCCTTGTTGTTAGAGGACGTTTTTGGTTCCTCGCCCTTATGGTTTGCAAATCCTTGGTGGGCTAAGATAGGTATTTTGATTGTCCAACTTTGGTTAGGATTCCCTTATATGATGTTGATCTGCACAGGTTCTTTACAATCCATTCCTCAGGATATGTATGAAGCCGCTGAGGTTGATGGAGCTAATGCCTGGCAAAAGTTCTGGAATCTGACTTTGCCCATGCTACTTGTTTCTGTGGGGCCTTTGTTGATTGCCTCCTTTTCTTTTAACTTCAATAACTTCACGGTAATTGATATTTATAATGAAGGTGGTCCCCCAATTCCAGGGACACCCACACCGGCAGGGCACACGGATATTCTTATCACCTATATTTTCCGCTTGGCTTTTGCCAGTGGTAGAGGGTCTGATTATGGTTATGCCTCGGCGATTACCATCGTCATCTTTGTTATGCTTGCTGTGATTACTGCGTTCCAGTTCCGCTACACCCGGGTCTGGGAGGAGGTTTCTGAAAATGTCTAGTTTGTTAGATAGGGTTCAAAAATTTTTCAAGTCTCAAAAACGGCGAAAAATATTAGATTACGTTGGACGATACTTTATTGCCGCAATCGCAATCCTTTTCGCTTTGTATCCTGTAGCTTGGATTCTTTCAGCTTCTCTAGACCCGCGGAACTCGATGGTCAATCAAAAGTTAATTCCGGATAATGCTACTTTAGATAATTTTCGAGATTTATTGACGAATCCAGTCCATCCTTACATGACATGGTTTTGGAACACCCTTAAGATTGCCACGATTTCAGCGATCTTGACTGTTTTTGTGGGGTTGCTTAGCGCTTATGCATTCTCGCGTTTTCGTTTTCCGGGGCGGAGGAATCTATTACTATCCGTTTTCTTGATTCAAGTTTTCCCCAACTCACTGACCATGGTGGCTACCTTTTTGTTAATTAAGGCAATTGGTGAATTTATCCCTTCCATGGGCTTGAATAGCCATGGCGGATTGATCCTTATTTACCTTGGTGGGGCCATGGGAATCAACACATGGCTTATGAAAGGTTATCTTGACTCGGTACCACGAGATTTGGATGAGGCCGCGAAAATTGATGGGGCCAGTGACTGGCAAATCTTTTGGCGAGTAATCGTCCCTCTGGTCAGGCCAATCATCACCGTGGTGGCGTTGTTGTCCTTTATTGGCTCCTACGCCGATTTTTTGCTACCACAAATTCTCCTCCAAGATACGGATAAGTTTACGCTAGCAGTGGGCTTGACTCTCTTTATTCGAGGAGGCCATTATAGTCAAGAATGGGGTGTCTTCGCCGCGGGAGCGCTTATTGGAGCCATTCCCATCATTGTCATTTACCTCTTCTTACAAGATTATTTGGTCAGTGGATTGACTGCTGGTGCAGTGAAAGGATAGTTTGAACCAATTATGGAAGAATTCGTTTTTGGTACATTAGCAACAGATGGTTTGAAATTAATCCATCATCGTGCCTCTCGGCGAGGTTTGCAGCATGGATATAGGATAAAACCCGTTGATCCGATTCCCAATCAACCCGTGAGTATTCATGTAAGTGTTGGCCCTGATTTTCTGATTGACCACTTGGCTTGTTATTACACAATAGATGGAAGCCTTCCGAAAGGATCTAAAGGCGTGGCTCAAACAGGGGAAGTTGTATTTTTAGAAAAGAAAACCACGAACTGGGATACGTTTTTGTGGGGCTACCTTACCCATTGGGAGGGGGTGATTCCTCCTCAACCGGAAGGCACGATAGTTCGGTACCAGCTTGGTGGGTGGGTGGATGACGATGAAACTTCACAGGAGGTGTTCGCCGACTGGCCTGAAGTTCAAACAACCATTGAGCTTGCTGCAGATGCTTTCTTTAATGATCAGCCACTTCCAGAGGTAAAGCCCGGTGATCCTCGTCAAGGGAATACCTTTACGT
>WJKA01000178.1 GCA_014729375.1 Chitinivibrionales bacterium | reverse complement strand
TCCTACATCACCGCAAATCAGACGGTCCATGGGCTTGCCGCTTTCCATGTCCTTTTTTACCTGTTTGATCGCGGTCAACTGGTCGGGGGTTTCATCATAAATAAAAGAATCCTCAAATTCTTTCTGCCAGAGTGTGTCGGATTCAAATGCAATGCCCCTGAGATATTCCCGTTTTGCATAAAGATCGATCAGTTCCTGCGCCATTTCGCGGAGCGATTCCCGGGTACGCTTTTTCAATCTTGCCCATGCGTCACTTCCAAGTTTTGAGAGCGACGGAACTACCGTTTCTTTTGCGATGTATTTTTGCACTTTATGGAAATCTTCAACAGGAACAAACAACGTGGCCCTGTCTTTGAACTGAAGCGCCATGCAGTCGCGGTCCGATTGTCCGGTCCTGATACGTTGTATTCCGATAAATTTGCCGATACCATGATCGATATGCACGATATAGTCGCCCGGTGAAAGTGCTTCAAAGGATGGAATCGGCATTCCGCCTTTGATCTTTTTCGGTTTGATATGCCGGTGATGCTTTTTCCCGAAAATAAAATCTTCAGCATACACGATCCGCTTGTTTGACTTGTCGGTATATCCCTGTTCAAGGAACCCCAGACAAATGTTAACAAAGGGGCAATGCTCGCCGAATAGTTCCTGTAACCGCTCGGCAGTGCCTTTGTTGCCGGCCAGCACGGTTATATCATAGCCTTTCCCGTGGTGTGAAGACAGCGCTTCATATAACTGTTCGAGGTTCTTTGAAACCTGGGGAGGTTCTGAAAAGGAGCAGGGATACGCTTCCGTGTCGGCCGGGAGTTCAAGCGTGTCGATAAAAACACGGGAAAAGCAGGACAATTCGTCATCCATGTCCCGTGCCCGAAGGAGCAATTGCGCGGGTGAGGATATGAGTGGAAGAAAAATTTCCGGAACGCGTTCCAGATGGCGGGTATAGTTGTTCTTGTGTATGGAAAGACGTCGCTGCACGGGAATTATATCATCCCAGACGATCAGGCAGTCGCGGGGTAGATAATCAAGAACCGAGGTGGTTTTCTGCGGGAACCAGTGGAGAAACCACTCAATTCCTTCATGGTCCCCCGCGGTTATCCATTGGTGTTCCAGGCGGTCTATTGCCGAATTGTCAAAATTTTCTTCCGATGATTTGCTCCGCATTGATTCCAGCCCGGCGAGAATCAAGTCATCATCCAGGCACATTTCTTTCATGGGGAAGATTTCCATCGAGGAAAGCCGTTCCTTTGATTTCTGGCTGAAAACGTCGAATTCTCTGATTGACTCAATTGTGTCCCCGAAAAATTCAAGCCGGAGCGGATTGTCGTATATAAAGGGATAAATATCGACAATGCCTCCCCTGACGCTGAATGTTCCCAGGTCCGACACCATTGATTCTTTACGGAACCCATTTTCGACAAGCCAGGCACTGAGTTGTTCAATGGATACTTCGTCGCCGATAGAGAACCGGATTATCTTGTTAAACAGCGCATTTGCCGGAAGCACTTTTTCCAGAAGGCAGGAGCTGGGGGAGAGGTAAATTCCGCGTTTTCTTTTGAGCATTTTGCCCAGTGTTTCGAATCGCGCCTCGACAGTCGGGCCGAATGGTGATTTCATATTATAGGGCACAGCATCGCGCGCCGGAAGGATTGACACCTGGTTTTCATTGATATACGTTGCGCATTCGTCGGCAAGTATTTCTGCACGTTTTGTGCTTTCTGTCAAAACAAAAAGCGGCCTCTCCGATGCAGCGTACAATTCGGCGATCACGAGCGAATCGCTGCTGCCGGAACATCCGGTAAATGCCGCGACATCAGGTTGCCTGGATACCCATTGTACTGCCTGCGGTAGAGTACCACTCTTCCAGATTTCTTTGAAAAATTGTATTTCCATTCAGGTTTTTTTCGGAAGCAGTTGCTCGAATTGCTCGAGAAAAAATGTCGGATTGCAGGTGCCGAATTCAGGTGTTTGTTCATTCCAGGCAATGTACGCGGTATCCATTCCGGCCCTGGTTCCGCATTCAATGTCGTAGGTGGAATCGCCGATAAAAAGAGACCTTTCCGCTACGCCGCCAATAAGCGATAAAGCCTTGAATGCCGGTTCCGGATCCGGCTTGTGCCGTTTTGTGGATTCAGGTGTGACAAGGGCGGAGAAGAAGCCGTGAAGGCCGGTTTCCTGCAAAAAAAACCCGAGGGTATGTGATCGCCGGGACGTCACAACCGCTAATTTCTTGCCCGCATCGCATAATCGGCCAAGCGTATCGGACACACCGGGAAATACCCGAAGATAATCGGGGTAGATTTTCAACTGGTAATTCATGTGTTCCTGTGATATTTCTTGAAAACGCTCATCATCCATAGGGCCAAAATAAATTTCCATCTGATTACGCAATGGTATGCCGATATGCCGGTCGACAAGACCTCTGGGGACTGCTGCGCCGGCAAATTTTTTACCGGTATACATAAAGCACTGATATATAAGCTCCCGGGTATCAATAATTGTGCCGTCGGCATCAAATAAATAATAATGATATTTTTTCATCGTAGTAAGTACGGTGATTTCCTTGATGGAAATAGCAAAAGCCACGGTATTTCAGGACAGGGGAGTGAAATGCCGTGGATTTTAAAACAGGTAAAATAAATCATCTGCAAAGATGCAGTCATGTGGTATCAGAAACAATGCTGTTACCGGTTGGGCAGGAGCCTTGTTTAATGGTCAAATGAAATGATTTGAATTATATTGATATACACGGTTTCTGAGGAGAGAAAACCGTGCAGGCGAACAATAATGCAGGAGTTAGTGAATGTCGCTTCTTCGGAAAATCCGGATAATTTCTCAGATTTCATTCTTTATCCTGTTTATTTTCCTTTTCTTTTACGCAAACAGCTATCCGCAGGCATATAATTGGCCAAGCGAATGGTTTTTGCGGCTGAATCCGCTGGTCGGTTTCCTTACAACAATTGCCGGTCGATCCATTTTCTTCAATCTCCTGCTGCTTTCGGGAATAGTTTTCGTCATTACGGTGCTGTTCGGGCGCGTTTTTTGCGGTTTTATCTGCCCGCTGGGTACAACGATAGACTGGTGTGACCGGTATATATTCAATAAGATAAGGGTCCGGAAGGATCTTCCTCCGCAGTATCTGCAGAGCGTTAAATATTTCATTCTGGCAGGCCTGGTATTGCTGGCGCTTTTCGGGGCAATTTTCCCGCTTTTCATGGATCCGATATCATTATTTACCCGCATTATTACCTTGATCGTGTATCCGTTTATTGCAGTGCTGCAAGCTGACGGCCAGCACTACCTCCGGCCGGTTTTCCGCGCTCTTGGCAGTGATGGGCTTGCGTATGCGACAATAAAAATTCCGCTTTTTTACGGTGGGCTTGGCGCATTGATTCTTGCAGTCGCCGTATTTATCGGTGGATTATGGGATAAGCGGTTCTGGTGCCAGTATATTTGTCCGAGCGGTGCGTTTTTCGGTTTTTTAAGCAGGTTTGCTGTTTTTCGCAGGACAACTGATTCCAGTGTATGCAATTCCTGCCGGGTTTGCGCTCGCACGTGCCCGACGCGCGCGATAAGTGAAAAAACAGAATTCGGGACATCGCTGGCAGAATGCATTGTATGCGGTTTATGTACGGAAGTAAAGCGGGGGTGCACGAAATTTGGTTTTGCACGGCCGTCACTTGCGACAACAACAGGACCTGATGTCAACAGACGTCACATACTGGCCGGCGTATTCGGCGGCGTTCTCATGGTGCCCGTACTCCGTGCTGATGCATTTAACAAGCGTGACAATACCGGACGACTCATTCGTCCACCGGGGGCCGTACCTGAAGATCTTTTCGCTTCACGATGCATTGCATGCGGGGAATGCATGAAAGTATGCCCGACCAATGCGATCCAGCCCTGTGTGCTTTCCGACGGTTTCGGGAGAATATATACGCCGAAAATTGTTCCCAGAATCGGGGGGTGTGAAGAGAAATGCCATGCCTGCGGTCAGGTGTGCCCGACCGGAGCGCTCCGTCCGCTGTCGTATGAAGAAAAAAGGTTTGTCAAGATAGGCACCGCAGTAATCGACCGTCACCGGTGCCTGGCCTGGGAACAGAACAAGGAGTGTCTTGTGTGCGATGAGGTCTGCCCGTACAATGCGATCTCGGCAAAATTCGTGAAGACCACCACCGGCATGTTCAAAGTCCCGGTAGTAAACGAAGATCTTTGCCTGGGGTGCGGTTATTGCGAACAGCATTGCCCGATTTTTGACAAAGCGGCCATAGTCGTGTATAAGTTTGCCGAAAACAGAAGGGCTGATGGCCCGTATGTGAGCAAATGGCAGAAAGAGTCGATTATAAACCGGCGCAGGATGTCGGATGATGAAATCAGTGAAGCATATACTTTTTCCGAAGAATCCGGTACTTTGGATACGCTGAAGGGAGAGTCCGGCGGAAACACTTCCGGAGCGGAATCCGGAGCAGCACCAGAAGAACCGGATTTGCCTGAGGGCTTTATTATGGACTGATTCGATATAAAATGCTGCGGCTCCGGCCGCAGGTGTTTTTGCGGACAAAGGTTCGTCAACCCATATCAATTCCGGCCTCGGCCGGTTGAGGAGGTATTATGAATAATTCACGTCGATCATTTATCCGAACGGCTGCAGCAACCGGAGCGGGGGTTGCCGCGCATGGTTTTTCTCCACTGTTTGCGCAGGAGACAAGCGGGGGAAAAAGTGAAGTGTTTGTCGGGAAGGGAAAGCCCGCGGAGATGATTCCAAAGGTCGTGGGTAAGATGGGCGGAATGTCGCGTTTTGTTAAAAAAGGCGCGCGGGTGGTTATCAAGCCGAATATGAGTTTTTCCAATCCTCCCGACTGGGCGACAACGACTTCGCCCGAGGCTGTGCAGGTTGTCGCGCAGATGTGCCTTGACGCAGGCGCATCAAAAGTAATTATATGCGATAATGTACTTCGTGAGACAGAAGCGTGCAAGACGAAAACCGGCATTGCCGATGCGGTTAAAGACATGAAACGGGTTGTGGTATACGTGCCCACGCAGGAAAGCATGTATGTAGAAAAAACATCAAAAAAAGCCAGAGAGCTTACCCGCACGAAAATATTGAAAGAACTGGATCGTGCCGATGCATTGATTTCAATTCCCGTGGCAAAATCACACAGCGCGGGAGGGGTATCATTGAATGTCAAGGGCCTGATGGGGCTTGTTTACGATCGAAGTGTCTATCATCGTGAAATGGATTTTCACACGGCAATCGCCGAGCAGCTTTACTATATAAAGCCATCGCTGAACATAGTCGACGCAACGCGGGCCCTTCTGGATAATGGCCCCGGCGGCCCGGGAAAGGTTATCAAGCTCGATACCTTTGTCGGCGGTCTCGATCCTGTTGCCACCGACTCTTATGCCGTTACGCTGGCATCATGGTACGGAAAGCAGTTTGAAGGCACCAATGTGAAATACCTTAAAGTTGCCGGCGAACTGGGATTCGGGAATGTACAGGCCGGAAAAATACAGGAAATAACCGTATAAACTGTCCGGGGATTGAGCTGCACCAGATACATGACTGCAATTATTGATTACAATGCAGGAAATCTGACCTCGGTCAAACGGGCGCTTGATTACCTGGGCATTTCCTGCGTGATAACGCCGGACAGGAATGATGTTCTTGCTGCGGAGCGCATACTGTTCCCCGGGGTCGGCCATGCCGGCACCTCGATGCAAATCCTGCGAGAGCGCGGTCTTGATACTGCACTGCGCGAGGCATACAGCGCGGGGACACCGATTCTGGGGATTTGCCTGGGAACCCAGATAATTCTGTCTCATTCCGATGAAGGCGACACTTCCTGTGTGGGGCTGATTGACGGCGATTGCCCGCGGTTTGCAGTGCAGAATAATTCCCTCAAAATTCCCCACATGGGCTGGGACGGGATTTCCATTAAAAGAGACCACCCGCTGTTGCGGCATGTTACAGAAAACGATGAGTTCTATTTTGTACATTCCTATTATCCCCGGCCCGGCCGCGAAGAAGATATTATTGCAGAATGTGAATACGAAGCACTGTTTCCTGCGGTTATCGGATGCAAAAACCTGTTTGCAACACAGTTTCATCCTGAAAAGAGCGGCCGGGCCGGACTCGAGCTGCTGAAAAATTTCTGCGCCTGGGACGGTGCGGAATGATAATGACGCTTATGCACGATCTGCAGCGCGTTTTCATGGCCGGTACTCCCGTGCGCTGGACCACCTAAAGTAAAGGGACCTCATGCTGAGTAAACGCCTGATAGCCTGTCTCGATGTCCGCAACGGGAAACTCGCCAAGAGCATCAGGTTTGTCAATACGAAAGACATCGGCGATCCGGTCGAATCTGCGCGGAAATACTATGATGAGGGTCTCGATGAGCTGGTGTTTTACGACATAACGGCATCGAGCGACAAGCGTGACATCATGATCGATGTGGTTGACAAAGTGGCCTCACAGGTGTTTATTCCGTTTTCCGTCGGAGGCGGACTTCGCACGGTCGAGGACGCGCGGAAAGTCCTCCTCGCCGGCGCGGAAAAGGTCAATTACAACACGGCTGCCGTGGAAAATCCCGGTATCATCACAGATGCTTCCCGTGCATTCGGCGCTCAGTGTGTTGTGCTTTCCATGGATGTTCGCTCGGTCCAAAAGTCCGATGCACTACCGTCGGGATACGAAATTGTCGTGCATGGCGGCCGGATGCCCATGAATATCGATGCAATCCAGTGGGCTGCCAGAGGTGAAGAGCTTGGTGCAGGCGAACTGGTGGTCAATTCTATCGATGCTGACGGTACAAAAGCCGGGTATGAACTCAATCTCACGCGTGCCATTGCAGAGCGCGTGAATATTCCGGTTATTGCATCGGGCGGGGGTGGCAAGCCGGAACACCTCTATGATGTTCTCACTGCGGGCAAAGCCGATGCCGCGCTGGTCGCTTCAATCCTTCATTACGGTGAATACACTATCCGGGAAATCAAAGAATACCTCCACGACCGGGGCTTGAAAATGCGGATGAGCTTTTAGTGGAAATTTCCAGGAAAAATCTGTATATAGCACCCCGGTGACGGGCCGGCTTGGGTTTAGAACGCTAAAACAATTGCTTCCGGTTCCGGGGTTAGACAGCGTGAATTTTTTGCTGTTTTTAAGCAAAAGAAAAGGGCGCCGGATTATCGACGCCCTGTATAAAATTATCCACGGTTGCTTTTCAGACTAATTCAGCAACGGAATATACCGGCACAACCGTGTGTTTTCCGTGGCAAAATAGAGGATATAATAGCCGCTGCCCAGGCCGGTACGATACAGGGGCACTGTTGTCGTGCCGCCCGGCATGGAACCGTTATACAGCAGTTTAACCATACGACCGTTTACATTATACAGTGCGACGGTTACGCTGCTTTTTCTCGGAAGCGTACAGGTAATGGGGACCATCGGGCGTTTTAACAGCGAGGGGACCGCGATCGCGGGTTTACATTCAGATTTCGCTGTTCCATTTATTGTCCTGCTGATATCATTGTTTTCGTTTGCGCTGATCTCGAAAAAGCCGAGAGAGGAGGTCATGGTAAGCGCATCAAAATGCAATTTGTATATGTTTTCGCCCGGCATACCTGTATAATAAAGATTTAACTCGGGCTCAATACTGTCCGCCAGAACATCTTCCATGTCAAGTACCCAGACATACTTACTCTGAGAAAAATAGACCGAATCATGGTCGTTCTTGTTAAGCGCGACTGAGCCGATATTCATGCCGGTGTTGAACGATGCGTCTTTATTCGTTACCAGGGTTATCGAGTCCCCGCCGTCAAAGCTGTACGCTGCATATTTCCCTGCAGCGAGATACATCGTGTCGGTCTGGCCCGACGGAACAAGGATATCGTGGATAAGTACGGGTGCGTTCTCCGACGGGTCCTGCGGAACGTCAACACGGCTCCATGTTTCCCCGGCATCATCACTTTTCATTATCCAGCCACCTGCGTCATTCGCCCAGGCGCCGAAACCTGCATAGATGATTTTTGTTCCATCGCCCGAGGATGCAATTTCAACAGTGTTGCAGCAGGTGTCGGGAAGGTCGGTAACAAAGTGCCAGTTCGCACCAGCGTCATTAGAACGGATAAGGCCGCCGTACACGGAACGGGAACATTTCAGCGCCACCAGTATTGTGTCTGTGGAATAAAAAGCAATATCCGCCGGCTCGCCACCTTCCTGGTTGAACGT
Source organism: Chitinivibrionales bacterium (assembly GCA_014729375.1). GTDB lineage: Bacteria > Fibrobacterota > Chitinivibrionia > Chitinivibrionales > WJKA01 > WJKA01. The sequence goes on along the minus strand of WJKA01000178.1, from coordinate 1,008 downwards.
TTCAAAATCAAAATCAGTAATATCGGTGCTGAATTGGCCGCCCATAGCCATACCGAATGCAAAATTGCCGGTCCAGGCGTTTTCGGTCATGCCGCCGGTGGTGCTGCTCCGCATTCCATTGCCGTTAAGCGCCCAGACCTGGTTCTCATCATAAGGATTTATGGCAACGAGCTTATATGGCTGGCTGAGTATGGGAAAACTTCCATTGGAATCTTTCCACTTATCGGCATAGTCAACGCTGGTGTCCGTATACACCGATGTCAACGCTATGCCGCTGTAAGTACCAAGAAAAACCTTGTCAAGATTGGTTTCGAGCTGCGCGACAGAATAAATAGTAACCGCTTCAAGGCCTTCAGTGTACTGGATAAAATCACCATCAATACCATTGGTGCTGATATACGGTCCCGAATTACTCATGCCGGCGTAGACATCGCCGCCGGGGACATGGAGGCTGCGTGAAAAATCAAGGTTAGCCGCCGCGGTAAGCGTTGTCCAGGTGTCACCCAGATCATCACTGTACTTATCAGCGCTTAAAAGGCGAATGTTATTGGCGCCGTCTTCGAAAATATATAGTTCTCCAAGATTGTCGCCGGGGTTTTCCCTGATTACCCTGGTCCAGGTCTGGCCACCGTCAAGCGTGCGGTGAATGCTCTCAATCCCCTGTTCGTTGCCGTATTGCTGCGACGCTTCCTTTACAAAAAGAGTTTCAGCGGTCGTTCCGATCACATGAACTGATTTGATATACGTAACATTTCTGCCGCTATTGGTGTACTGCACAATAACCGCCGTGTCAAGTGATCGCTGAACATGCAGGGATTCATCACTTGCAAAGGTATCGATAATTGACACATACGGATCATCCTGCATTAACTCCCAGTCGGCGATAGCCACAGATTCAGTGTCGACATAATTTTCTACCGTATCAATAGGCAAAGCATTGGGATCATCGGCCATCTTCCCCGTGTCGTTTATCGGCATTGCAAATGTATCCACTCCAAAATTGCCACC